>JBJHBN010000230.1:0-4971 GCA_050485505.1 Opitutales bacterium
CGCACCCGCATCGCAGTTTCGAAAACCTCAGTATGCGACAGCAATCCACCACTCAAACCAGCAGCCAGGTTCGTGACACATGAGATGCCCAGCACCCGCAGCCCACAGGCGCGTGCCACCAAACACTCCGGCACCGTCGACATGCCAACGACATCGGCACCCAAACGGGCAAAAGCCTGAATTTCAGCGGGCGTTTCAAAGCTGGGGCCGGTGACAGCGATGTAGACCCCTTCATGCACCTTAAGGCCAGTGCCCCCAACTTTCTCCATTGCCAAGGCCCGCAATCGCCGGTCCCAGGCCTCGGTCATATCCGGAAAGCGAGGTCCCATCCCGTCCAACACCGGTCCGCGCAGCGGATTAGCTCCCATGAAATTGATATGGTCGCGGATCAACATAAAATCCCCCGGGCGCATTCCCTCGCGGATGCCCCCTGCCGCATTGGTCAACACCAGATCCCGAACCCCCAGAGCAGCCAGCACCCGCACCGGCAAAGTCAGCTCCGCCATCGAATAGCCTTCATAGAAGTGAAACCTCCCTTGCAGGCAAACGACCCGCTTTTCTCCAATCCGCCCAAATACCAACTGCCCCTTGTGCCCCTCCACCGTCGACACTGGGAAACCGGGAATATCCGCATACGGAATCACACACTCCGTCTGCAAATGGCTGTCTGCAAAAAAACCCAGACCTGAACCCAAAGTTAGACCAATCTGCGGTTTAAAGTCCGCAATCCGTTCATGAACGTATGAAACCGCCGGGAAGGATACCATAACTAGCAGATTGCGCGGAAGATCGACTTCCGTAAAGTCCATAGATTGGCGGTGGCTCCGGGCAGGTAACATTCCTTCCAACAAAGACCAAAACCTACGAATCTGAGATTCAAGGATTTCCAGCCTTTACTTTATACCAGCGCAAAGAAAGATCACTTAAAGTGCAAACCCCTCCCAGTAATCGCGAGCTTATCTGGCGCCTGCTGCGCTTTGCCTGGCAATTTCGGGCACGCTCGATCCAGGTGATTTCCACTCAAGTTGCCATATTGATGCTTACCATCGGTGGTTTTGCACTGACGGGTTTGGCAATCGATTTACTGAGCGATGAAGTGCGCGGAACTTCCCACCTGCGCTGGCCCCTGGGTTGGACACCACCGGAAAGCTGGAGCCCCTTTCAACTGATCCTGCTGATTGGCTCGATCATAATTGGTGCGGCGTTGTTGCGCGCAGTGCTGGAATACCTACACCAGATGGCCGTCGGCCGATTGGTCCACGTCGACATCGTGCTAAAGCTACGGGCGCAGGTGTATGAAAAGATGCAGCAGCTGTCCTTTCGCTTTTTCGACAAAACGGCCAGCGGCACGTTAATCAACCGGGTAACCAGCGATGTGCAAGCAGTGAGACTGTTTATCGACCAGGTCATTGTGCAGATATTCATCATGGTCATTTCCCTCTCCGTTTACCTGGCTTACATGCTCAACATGCATGTATGGCTGACGATTGTCTGCCTGATGACGACCCCTGTTTTGTGGCTGCTTTCTGCTCTGTTTTCTAGCCTCCTGCACCCTGCTTATATGCGCAGTCGCGAATTGATGGACGACCTGATCCTGAGCTTCTCCGAAAACATCCAGGGAATCCAGACGATCAAAAGCTTTTGCCTTGAAAATCGACAGACTCGAAACTTCAAAGCCTCCAATGAAGCAGTGCGCCAACAGCGTCAGGGTATTTTCTGGATTGTCAGCACCTTCTCGCCTGGAATCGGATTCCTCACTCAGGTCAACCTGGTAATTCTACTGGGCTATGGCGGCTATCTGGTCATAGCAGGTGAATTCCCGCTCGGCACCGGGCTGGTGGTGTTTGCCGTGTTGCTGCAACAATTCAGCACCCAGATATCCAACATCGCCGGTGTGGCCGACTCGATCCAGCAGAGTCTGACCGGCGCCCGAAGGGTTTTCGAAATCCTCGATACCCCGGTCGAGATCAATGACCCTCCGAAAGCTAAACCACTGGCCCGCGCCAAAGGCAAAGTGCGTTTCGAACATGTATTTTTTGAATACAAGCCACAGAACATTATTCTCAACGACATTGATTTCACCGCAGAGCCGGGCAAGATCGTCGCCATCGCCGGTGCCACCGGCTCCGGGAAAAGTGCCCTGATGAGTTTGATTCCCCGTTTTTACGATCCTCTCAAAGGGCGAATACTGCTTGACGATGTGGATATTCGCGAATTCCAAGTCGACAGCCTGCGCCGCAATGTCGGTATTGTTTTTCAGGAAAACTTTCTCTTTTCCAACAGTGTTGCCGCCAATATAGCCTTTGGCTATCCGGAGGCCACTGCCGAACAAATCCGCAAGGCGGCAAAGATTGCCTGTGCCCACGACTTTATCGAAGCGATGCCGAATGGCTATGACACCGTGCTGAGTGAAAGCGGAATGAACCTCTCGGGGGGCCAGCGCCAACGTCTTGCCATTGCCCGCGCCGTATTACCGGAGCCGCAGATCCTTCTTTTGGACGACCCGACCGCAGCGATTGACCCGGAAACAGAGCACGAGATCATGGAAGCGATCGACAGTGCAATCCAGGGACGCACCACTTTCATCGTCGCTCACCGGCTAAGCACGTTGAAACGGGCCGACTTGATTCTGGTCTTCGATCACGGCGACATCATCCAGAGTGGAAGTCACGCTGAGCTAATGCGCCAAAAGGGACTCTACCGCTCAGCGGTCGAGTTGCAGGCAGTCGATCCGGCGAGCCTCGCGCTGCTCGCCGGCAAACAACGTAAAGAGGGAGGTCACCCAGAATGAGCAAGGGCGAAAACAAGCCCAGGGAGGAAGTGCGCCAGGACCTGTCGCTGGCACGGACGTCAGATGCCCCCGAAGACAGTTTTTCCCACGAGCGCGGCCTGCGCAAATTCGACGTCAAAGTATTCATCCGCCTATTCAGCTGGACACGCCCATACCGCCTTAAACGCAATCTATTAATCCTGGCTGTAATCCTCCGCTCGATACAGATCCCGGCGCTGGCCTGGGCGATCGGCGCCGTCATCAATGGACCAATTGCCGCCGGCAACATGACCGCTACTCTCTGGGGTGCGGCCGGATTCGGCTTACTGGCGCTATTCACCCAGGTGACCATGCACTTTCGTCAACGCTACGCCCTCGAACTTGGTGAATGGGTGGCCTATGACCTGCGCAACGCTATTTTTGAGCACCTCATGAAGATGCCGCTCTCCTGGTATCAACGCACACGTCTGGGCAGCATTATCTCACGTATTACCTCCGACCTGGAAGCTCTGCGAATGGGTGCCCAAAACGTCATTTTCGTCAGTCTGGTCCAGTTCGGTCAAATGATCGGCAGCGGCATACTAATGGCTTACTACAATTGGGTGCTGTTCCTGGTCATTGCCGGGATGGCCCCGGTAATTTTTTTGATCAACCGCTATTTCAGTCGCCGCATAGGTGAATCTTCCCGCCTGCTACAAGCCAGTTTTTCGCGCGTAACAGCAACGGTCGCCGAAAGCGTGAAAGGCATTCAGGTCACCCAGGGCTTTGCCCGCGAAGAACGCAACGCGGACCTGTTCCGCGAGTTGATCAAGGACCATTCGGGTTACAACATGGGCCTGGCGCGCAATGTCGCCCTTTATTTGCCGATACTGGAACTCAATTCGCAGTTTTTCATCGCAATGATCGTGATCATCGGCGGCTACGGAGTTCTGAATCCAGAGTGGAACATGGCTGTCGGCGATCTTGTCACCTTCTTTTTCCTGTCCAACCTGTTCTTCTCCCCGATCCCGAGCCTTGGCCGCCAGTTCACCACTGCGCTCAGTGCCGTCGCAGGCGCCGAACGGATCTTTCGCCTGCTCGATACCCAGCCCGAATTCACAGACCCCGAAGATGCCATTGAGCTCCCTCCTATCAAAGGCCAGGTGTCCTTTCAAAACCTCGGTTTTTCATACGACGGAAAGACACCCGTGCTGGAAAACATCCACTTCGAGGTCCAGCCCGGACAAACAATAGCGCTCGTCGGCCACACCGGCAGCGGCAAAAGCACTTTAATCAACCTGATCAGTAAATTCCACCCAGCCGGAAGCGGCAAAATTGAGATCGACGGTCATGATATCAGTCGCATTCGCAGCGAGTCCCTTCGCCGCCAGATCGGACTCGTGGCCCAGCACAACTTTCTGTTTTCCGGCACTATCATCGATAATATCCGCCTCGGCAACCCCGATGCCAGCGTTGAAGAAGTTCACCGAGCAGTTCGCGCCCTCGATTTCGAAGACCTCATCGACAGCCTGCCACAAGGCTACGAAACCATCGTCGGCGAACGCGGAACCGGCATTTCACTCGGCCAGCGCCAGTTGATCTGCTTCGCCCGCGCCATGCTCGCCGACCCCCGCATCCTGATCCTCGACGAAGCCACCGCTTCAGTCGACACTGTCACCGAAGCACGCCTGCAAAAAGCCCTGGCCGCTCTCACCCAAAACCGCACCAGCTTCATCGTCGCCCACAGACTCTCAACAATCCGCAAAGCCGACCGAGTCATCGTCCTCGATAAAGGCAAAATCATCGAAAACGGTTCCCACAACGAACTGCTCAAAGCCAACGGCCAATACGCAGCCCTTTACCGCCAACTGGTCGAAGAAGCGTAGAATGAGGCTCCTTCAAGCGCCAATCGCTCTACAACCTCCAGTCCGCGGAGGAGGCCTCCGCGGACCGAACATTCATCCACCACCCCAACAATCCACCACACCACCCAAATTATTGGGCTTGACCTCCGCATCCGAAGCATCTTCCATCTCCCGTTTTTCCAATTCGATTTTCTAACCGGAACCCATCATGGCACAACCGAAACGTAAACAGTCCAAGCAGCGCTCCCGCAAACGCCGGGGTGCCAATCAATTTTCCGCTCCGCAACTGGCGACCGATCCGACCGACGGCACCCTGTTTCGCCCACACCGCGTCAACCCGGCCAATGGCATGTATCG
>JBJHBN010000231.1:0-4965 GCA_050485505.1 Opitutales bacterium
CTGACCCAGGAAAATTCGTCCGCCGATTTCTGGCAGAATTTTCAACTTCAGACAATCGTTCTCAATCCGTACGCAATCGTAATCAACCCGCTGCGGCCCATCCTCGTGCAGGAGCTTGTCTATGAAAGGCAGCGGATAGACCTTGCCGGACGACCCCTGATAAACCCGCTTCTCAAAAAACAAAGGATTTTTCTCTGGAACGCCGACCCGATAAGTTGGAATGGAGCGCGGCTCGCGAATAACTGATACCTTGGAAGACATATACCAAATGCCAGTAGAACACCTAACAGGCCAGCAGTCAACGACGCGAAACCTGTAAAAAGACTTTACAGGATCACTTGTCTCCAAAAAAGCAGACGCCTCGTCCGACGGCCCCCGAGAGCGCGTCTGGAAATTGCCTTAAATCCATTGTAGCGGGTGCGCGAAAGTGCCCTCGCTAACCTGCAACCCAACCCGTGCCGAAGGACTTCGCCTCTCCGCTACTTCACGCGCAGCGTAAAGGCCGCGAACGACATCGGTGGCAGGCTGCACTGCACCACGCCGTCGCGGATCTGCACCCGTTTCAGGGGCTTGGAGGTTACGACCTTGGGCTTGGCGAAGGTGTTGTGCGCTTTGGCGTTGGGACCGGTTACGACCTCCGCACTCTCCACCGAAACGATCTCCTTATCGAGCGAGTGGATGCGCAGGCGGTGCTTTTCGTCGAGGCTGCGGTTGGAAGCGAATACGTGCAAAACGCCGTCGCCGAGGATGGCACTGGAATCGACAACCGGGACTTCGCCGTAACTCTTGCTTTCGTATGAAGGTCCATCCAAACCCACCCGCAGCGCTACCCCTTCACGCCGCGCCGACATCATCATGAATGGATAAAAGATCGACTGAATCAACATCTTGTCGCCTTCCGTCATGATGGGGGCGATGACATTGACGATCTGCGCAATGTTGGCGATTTTAACGACATCCGCGTGGCGGATGAAGCTGTTGAGGAAACCGGCCACGACAATCATGTCCTCGAGGTTGTAAACTTCCTCCAGAATATGCGGCGCCGGTTTCCACCGTCCATTCTGATCCGCGCCACGGGCCCGGTACCAGACATTCCATTCGTCAAAGCAGAGGTAGGCGCGCTTTTTCAGGCGTTTGCGGGCCTGAATGGCGCGACAGACGGCATCCATGTCCTCAATCTGGCGATCAATCGAAGCAGTCACCGCCAGGTAATCGGCCGTATTGTTAGCCTCATTGCCGACGTAACGGTGCAGGCTTATGTAATCGGCCCAGTCGCCGAGGTAATCCATCACCTTCCAGTCCCAGTCGATGTAGGTCGGCATGTCTTTGGCACAGGAGCCCGCGGCAACCAGCTCCAGTGAATCGTCCATATCCCGCATCAGTTTCGCAGCCTGCTGGGCGCGAATGGCGTAGTGTTCAGCCGGCACATGACCCAACTGCCAGGGGCCGTCCATCTCATTGCCCAAGCACCAGAGCTTGGCGTTGTGTGGTTTTTTAAATCCATGAGCCACCCGCAGGTCCGCGTATTTCGTTCCAGGCGCGGCATTGCAGTACTCCACCCAGTTGCGGGCTTCTTCAGGAGTGCCGGTGCCGAGGTTCACCGCCATCATCGGCGTCCAGCCCATTTCCTGACTCAGGCGCATGAATTCATTGGTGCCAAATTGATTGGTTTCAATGCTCTTCCAGGCCAGCTCACGCACCGTCGGGCGCTCCTCTTTGGGGCCGACCCCGTCTTCCCAGTGGTAGCCGGACACAAAATTGCCGCCCGGATAGCGCATAGCAGTCATATTCAACTTGCGCAAAGCATCGAGCACATCAGTGCGGCATCCGTGCTCATCAGCGTGTTTGCTTTTGGGCTCGTAAACGCCTTCATAGACGGCACGACCCATGTGCTCAAGGAAGCCGCCGAAAATACGCGGATCGACTTCTCCAATCTGGAAGGCGGAGTGTAGGTACAGGTTGGTAGGTTTCATAATTGGTAGTTTTGGATAGGGTAATAATTGGGTTTACAATTCACCTCTAGCCCCTCGCAAAAGCCGGGTAAAGCGAAAAGGAACCTTTCCCCACAAGACCTTCATTAATCCAAACCACTTATCAGTGGTGCAACAGATCGGGAAGCAGGAGTGCGTGACGGTTGACCGTATTCGGTGGTCAGTAGCGGAATGACGATAGTCATTTCGGTCATCGTTCAGCGGGTAGCGGAATGACGATAGTCATTTCGGTCTTCGTTCAGTGGGTAGCGGAATGACGATAGTCATTTCGGTCATCGTTCAGTGGGTAGCGGAATGACGACAGTCATTTCGGTCTTCGTTCAGCGAAGCGGATATCGAAGATCGGATATCGGAGATTGGATGACCCCAGGTAGGGCGGCCTCGCCGAGGGCGCCGCTGAAGTATGGAAGTCGAACAATGTCTCCAGCCCCACACATCATTCACCACGAAGATCACGAAGCGCACGAAGGTGGGGAGGCGCCGAGGGCGCCGCTGATTCCTAATGGAGTGCGATGGATTCGGCTACGGGATGATTACGGGGACTACGGGATGAACGGGGACCGAAATGACTATCGTCATTCCGCTACACGTCGCTGGCGAAACTCGCTGGGCGACTGTCCCATCACTCGTCGGAAGACCTTGCTGAAATAACTGGCGTCGGAAAAACCGCAGTCGAGGGCGATGGAAAGGAGGGTTTGGTTGCTGTTTCTCAACAGGCGGGCGGCCTTGTCCACCCGTAGTTTGCTCAAATGTTCGCTGAAACTGTGGCCGGTGTGCTCGTGAAAGCGTTCGGAGAAATATCCGGGCGACAGCCCCACCCGCCGGGCGAGGTCGTCACGGGTCAATTCCTGATCACAGTGCTCACGCATCCAATTCAAAACCAGCTCCATGCGCAGGGCCTCATTCTGGACCGGTGCCTCAACGACCGTATCCATCAATCGCTCGAACTGAACCCCCACCCAATCGCTCAAAGCCTCCTCATCATCGATCCGGTTGAGCTGGGTCAACAACTCATGGTTCAGTCTGAATATCGATTCCGGATCGGCTGTGCCTTCGGCAAGGGTCCGAGTCATAATGGTCACCAGGTCGATCAGGAGCCCTTTGGTCTGCACCAGATCCCCCTCACCGAAACTGTAGATCGCCAGCAACACCTGATTCAGCAAGCGCCGCGACTCCCTGCGGTCCCCGCGCCGCATCGCCAGAAACAATTCGGGCTCCAGTTCCCAATACAAATCCCGCAGCGGCTTGGACGGCTTCTGTTTCGTCGCATGAATCGCCTGTGCCCGCAGGCGCTCCTGTTCATGGGATTTCGCCCGCGCCTCCATCAGCGCCTGATTCACACAGTTCTCCGCCTGCAGCTCGCACCAGACTCTATCGACAAACAGCCGCACCTCACTCAGGCGCTCCTCTGGCCAGTCAAACTCTATCAGCACCCCACCCTCCAGCCGTTGATTCACCCCCACCGGCAAAGCCACCCGAAACCGCTCATCATCAACCCACTCAAAATAAGGCCCACCCCATTCAAAGCCCTGCTGCAAAGCCCTCAGCCCATCATCCTCCCCAGCCCCCGCAACCCACAACCAGCACAAACGAACCCCCTCCGCCTCAAACGATCCAAGCAGCTCCTCACACCTCAACTTATCCAAGCACGCACTGATACCGCCAATTGTCCCTTCCCCACCCCAACTGTCAACCGCCTACCGTAGCCGCGATCGCCCCGAGCGCGGAATCCAATCCAACGCACTTCTCATCGCCCCACCGTGCGCCGGGGACCATCGCACCTACCAACCACACCACGTAGCCGCGATCGCCCCGAGCGCGGAATCCAATCCAACGCACTTCTCATCGCCCCCACCGTGCGCCGGGGACCATCGCACCTACCAACCGCACCACGTAGCCGCGATCGCCCCGAGCGCGGAATCCAATCCAACGCTAATATCTTCGCTGCGCTTAGAATTCCTAATTCTTAATTCGTAATTCCTAATGAAGAGCGTTGGTCTGGAGGAAATTAGAAACTGGGACCAGGTCCAGGACGAGGTGCAAAGCACAATACCCGAAATACAGCCCACCGAAACCGGCCAAACCAAGCCCGGGTCCACACACTGAAGCGAGTGACTACTTTCCTCAGCCCCTCTCCCTTTTAGGCTCCCCAAAATTCAGCCGACTCAAAAGCTGAAAGAAATACCTGCCTCTATTCCAAAATCATCAAGATTTGAGAAAGTAGTATCAAACAGGGTTGCACGTGATAGATAGATATAGCGGGCTCCGATTATAAGAGAAAGTGCGTCCGATGATTTATACTCGAGTCCGGCTTTGAGCTGACCGGTTAAAACCCAATCAGAGTCTGAAATACTCATTCCTGGGGCAGAGCCGCTTAAAGACAAGGTACTGCCGCCCGCGCCTGCTCCAAAATGCCGACAAGGCGCGCCAACAAATCCACCTGCGGAGCAGGGGAGTCTGCGATTTTAACTGGCGCTTTCTTCGCGCTGCCTTTTCGCGTGGATTTCTTTTTCGAGGACATAGCTCAATCCTTCTCCTTTGCCGCCAGCCCGGCGATGGGGGCGAGGGGCAGCAGGGTCTGACGTTCCCATTCATCGCATTCATGCAGCACCTTGGTGCCCAACTCATTGTCCTTCACTGTGAGGTTTGGCACGCTTTCGTTTGGAAAGGCGGTGGAAGTCTCTGACCATTCGCCGGTGGCGTCAGCCAAAAAGCCAATCGATATCGTTGAAATACTCGGTGAAGGCTATTGTGGATGCGTTTCATTAGTTCTTTACAGAAGACAAAAACTGAAGCTTCCCGTTCGTATTTTCCTGAGAGGCGCGTGCTTTAAGCGCGCAAGGGTTGAGTTAATAGACTGATCCTGAATCCATTCCTGCAACCACTCATCACGCTGCATCTCCACGGGAAGACGCTGCTGGAAAGCCGTTTGGTGAGTGGAGGGGTAGAAAACTTCCTCGGCTTGGGTTAGAAG
>JBJHBN010000232.1:0-3611 GCA_050485505.1 Opitutales bacterium
GTCTGCCGTCTCTTCACTACGCGCCAAGGCCCTGCATTCGGCCTGAAGGCCGGGCTCCAACACCCTTCGGATCAAACCGTTGGAGCACAGACTTTAGTCTGGTCTGCCGTCTCTTCGCTACGTGTTTGGTCGTCAACGTGCATTTCAAATATTTAATTTCCAAACACGGCCTTACGGTGTGACCACCAGGACAAAAAAAACCCGCACATTACTGTGCGGGTTTTCTAAAGCTTTAGGGGTGAAGTTGCGAATCAGATGGCGCCTTTGAGTCCGGCACCAGCCTTGAACTTAATGGTCTTGGAAGCCTTGATACGGATCTTCTCGCCCGATTGTGGGTTGATGCCATCACGGGCAGCACGCTTGGCAACAGTGAAGGTGCCAAAACCGATCAATTGAACGCTCTTGTCTTTTTTCAGACCCTTGGTGATGCCTTCCAGCACTGCAGCAACCGCGCGTTCGGCGGCAGCTTTCGATTCACTTCCAAGAGATTTCTGAACGGCTTCTACCAACTCAGTTTTGTTCATAGAGTTTTTCCTTGTATTTTATGATGATTAGTGAACTTGAGGACGTTCCCGTCCCCATTTGCGAACAAGCCGATACAAATTGCCAATACGTCAAAGCGTCAACGATAAACTCAGTAAATATGCGGGTTTTCGGCCAATTCTTCTGCTTTTGGCAAAAACAACTGAGGAATCACCACTAAACTTCCCCATTCCTACCCTTTATCAGCAGCTCAATCAGCTCGCGCATCGCCTCCGTCCGCTCGATTCCCCGTTCCACAGCGATCTGCCGCGAACGTTTGATCAATTGCGCCGCCATCACCCGCGCCTGTTCTCCATCCGCACCCATGCGCTGACAAAGTTTTTCGAGTTGTTCCTGTTCGGCTTCAGACATGGTTTTTAATTCGTAATTAGAAATTCGTAATTGACCAGCATACGCAGCCGCGCCCGTCCTGAGGGCGGAATCCAAAAACCAACGCTGTTCATCGCGAATTAAGAATCACAAATTCCCCGTTCTCAGAAAGAAACGGCTCTTCGGCTTTGCGTTTGACGATGGCGAGGGCGTGGAGGTGGCGGTCGGTAGAAGTAACGGCGGAAGTGATCTGGCCGACGGCCTGACCGGCTGCGGTCAAACTCAACGGAAGGGTGGGAACTGTTTCAGTCGGCTGGCTGGACCGCAACCGCAGGGTGTGCCAAAGGTGGCGGTCGAGGCGGTGCATACGGGCAACCACTTCCTGGCCGAGGAAGCAACCCTTGGTGAAAGATACCCGCTGCTCCAGACCAACATCCAGCGGAGTGAAGTCGGCACCGGCGTCCCCGGGAATCCGCAGCACTCCAGCCGCAATTCGGGCACGCTCCAGCTCAATGGCTTCAACGGCCTTTGAACCGGCTGATTCGAGGGCCGCGCGCGCCGCCTCCATTTCCTTTTCCTCCAACAAAGCCGCCTGGCCAAAACTGCCAATACCCGGGCCCTGCCAGAGAGCGGCCAGCCCCTCCGGCAAATCACCATCGGTCAGCACACCCATCACCCCATCCGTGCGGTCCTCAAATTCCACGTCATCCGCAATAATGTGCCCATCGATGGTTTTCAGCAAATCAGCCACCGGCGTGTACCAGCTCAGGATGCCAAAGCTCTCCTCCCCGATTCGCCAGATCCGGCTGTCGCCAATCAACTTGCCCTTATGGTTCAACCACAAACTATCCCGCCCCAGCGCATCCAGTCCCCTCAGGTCCGCACTGCACTGCGACTGCAGAAAATCCTCCGCATCCTCTCCTCCCAGACGTATAAAAGCCGCCGGCCGCTGAAACAGATAATAACTCATACCTCCCCAACATGAGACAGATCACGATGATCGCAAGTACAGGCGGCGAAGACGCCTGATTCTTAATGGGATGAGGGGCTAAAAACCAACAACCAAAAGTAGCCGCGATCGCCCCGAGCGCGGAATCCAAAACCAACGCTATCCATTACGAATTATGAATCACGAATCAGGGATTAAGAATTAAGAATCTCAATATATCATCCCGACCGTCAGGTAGCGATAGATACGGTTGTAGTACCAGATGGGAGGAAAGCTGAGGAGACGGGAGGGCTGGCGCTTGCTGCGGGGACGGAGGGATTGGAGGGCGGCGAGGAGCTGTTGATGCTGGGCTTCGACGACAGCAGGAGAATGCCGGTCGAGCAGCTCAAGGCTGCGCTGGCGGAATTGGGGGTAGTCCCGATCGTAATCGGATTCAAGGCGGGTAATAGCACGGACGGCTTCGAGCATTTCGCCCTGTTCGTAGAGACCGGCAGGTGCGGGCTGGCCGAGCGGATCGCTGCCGTCGTAAAAATCCGGATACACTGGCATGACACCTGCGGCGAGGCCTTCGAGCAGGGCAAGAGGCAAGCCTTCGAAACTGCTGGGGAAGAGCATGTATTTCCAGTCAGACAGGATTGCCGGGATGGCTTCGGGTTTCTGCTCGCCAAGAAAGCGAACAAAGTCAAAGGGCCGCAGTTTGCGTTGAAGCCAGCGTGCGGAGCGGCCGCCACCGACAATTTCGAGTCGAAGCGGGATGCCGCGATCGGCTACGATCTCGCAAAAGCTGAGCAGGCGCTCAATACGTTTCTGGGTCTTCTCCAGCCGACCAAGGTATCCAACCACCAACTCCCTGCGCGGCCCGGCATGCCGGGCCAGCGTCTCCGGCTCCAGCGGCAGAAAACAGGAGCCAAACAGGTTGCGTTTCTCCGGCAGCCAGGAAACCTCACGACGAATGCGCTCCTGCATTTTCGGATGCACCGAAACAAATGCATCCGCGTAGGGCGCGAAGTGACGGATCAAAATCGGCAGGTTGGGAAAATCACTGTGCAACCAACAGATCCGCACTGGCGACTTGTCCAACGGTGTCATCAAATCCATGCCCCAGCCATTGTGATACACCGAAACTGCCGCCTCCGGCAATTGCCCCGCCCAGCGCCGCTGCAAACTCCAGCCTCCCCTCTGCACCGATATCCCCCGCCCCGCCGGGCCATCCAGCAGCCCAAGCACCGCCTGCCCCCGCTCAGCCAAAGCATCCAAATGCGCACCCATCCCACCACCGCTCCGCAAAGAGCGACAACAGTGCAGCCAAGACTCATGATCACCAGTCACACACCCAGAATTGCCATCCCCTCTCTATCTTCAATCACAAAGGGAATTCATAATTCGCGATTCGTAATGGGATGCGTTGGTTTTTGGGAGCCGGGGGGTGCTGGGGGGGGCCAGGTAGGGCGGCCTCGCCGAGGGCGCCGCGTAGTTTTACTCTTACTTCCTGATAAAAGTCTGTAGCCGCGCTCGTCCCGAGTGCGGAAGCCAAAACCATCGCTGATTCTGGACCTTTTCAAATTCAATAAACAGGATCTTTGTCAGAAACTCACCGAAGGACTATCGTCTCTCCGCTACAGCACCCCAGCTCCTCCAAACCAACGCACTCCATTACGAATTAAGAAGGACGAATTACGAATCAAGTGAAACCACACGGCGCCCTCGGCGAGGTCGCCCTACCTAGCTTCCTATTCCCCTCATCACGAATCAGGCGGTTCAGCCGCCTGCCACTCCCCAGGCTTTCTGAAAGTGATTCAGGTCTTCGTCC
>JBJHBN010000232.1:3621-4952 GCA_050485505.1 Opitutales bacterium
TCCCAGAAGGGTTTGCCTTCGCGGCCAGCGTAGTGAACGAAGCGGGCGGCACGGCGGATGGAGGTGCGCCAGAAGGCTTCGCCGAATTCGGGGACGAGGTTGTATTCGGAGCCAAGCCATTTGATTTTCAGACCCAGTTCGCGGACGCGGTAATTGAAGTAAGTCTGATCGGGCCAGCGGCAGCGGGGAATGGAGTTGCGGTCGCAGTCGAATACTTCGCGGTGGGCTTTGGACATGACCATGACACCGGCATTGAAATAACCCTTTGTCCACTCCTCAATGTTGCCCAGTTTACCACAGACGGCCTCGATCTCCTCGCGACGCTTCCAAGCCAACGGGCCAATATCCTCGCGCACGCAGCCAAAACGTTCCTCCGGTACGATCTCCAACAGGGACGGTGCTTCGGGGTGGATCAAAACATCCGCATCGACGTAGACAATGCGGTCATAATCCAGCAGCAGATCCCCCAGCTGGAGTTTTTCCAGATAAAGACCCAGGCGCGGACGCAAGGGACGGGGATTGAAACGGATCCGGCGCTCGGTAATCGGTACAAAAACCATGCCATGGCGTTCCGCGTAAGCCTCGAAAATCGGGTGGGAGCGACCCCACTGTTTGTGGTCATTGAGGCAGAGGCTTACCAGAGCAAAAGACATCGCCCTCAGAACTTGCGGCAGAGCTCTGCAATCGCCTCCACCACACGCTCCAGGTCCTCACGGGTATGGGCAGCGGTAACAGCGGTACGGATCAAGTCCTTGCGCGGCGGCACGGCAGGGCTGATCGCCGGCACGCTGAAAATACCCTTTTTCAAGAGACCACGCCAGACGTTATAGACCCGCTCCTTGCTGCCGAGCAGAATTGGTACTGCCGGCGTTTCACTCTCCCAGATGTTCGCACCAATTTCGGCAAGCATCTGCTTGTAATAACGGGTGTTCTCCCACAGCCGTTCGAGGTGCTCCGGCTCCTCTTCCAGCAATTGCAGGGAACGCAATGCGGCGCCCGCAGTTGCCGGACTAATGGCCGCGCTGAAAATCGTCTGTTTGGAATGCGTGCGAAGGTATTCCATCACCTCGCGCGAGCCGGCAACAAAGCCACCGACACTGCCAAGCGACTTCGACAAACTGCCGCAAATCACATCGACATCGTCCTGCAGGCCAAAGTGCGCAGCCGTGCCACGGCCCTGCGGCCCCATGACGCCCATACCGTGGGCATCGTCCATCACCAAGAATGCGTTCTGACCTGCGACCGCGTCTGTAATCTCCGGCAAGCGGGCGACATGCCCCTCCATTGAGTAGACGCCTTCGAACACAACCATCTTGGGCGCGTCCGGATCC
>JBJHBN010000233.1:0-4950 GCA_050485505.1 Opitutales bacterium
CGTCTGCATTCCAGAAGTTGCGCAGGCGAACGGTGCGGTCACCACCGCGCAGCTGGAAGGATTCCGGCATGTCGTTCGCGACAGCGCTGGTCCAAACTGCCATGCGTTCCTCGACCCATGGATCCCATTCTGGAGCCACATTGGTGCGAACGGTTTCCTGCTTACCTACGGTCAACTTCATGTTCCAGTTGCGCATCGGGTTGTAGGTGACCTGGATTTCCATACCTTCAGCAGTGGTGTTCTGGGTGGCGCCGACTGGCGGCTCTCCTTGTGGCCAGTCATAGGCGAGGCCCATGATGTCAGCCACCTGCTCTTCTTGAGCTGGGGTCAGTGGCAGGTGATCTTCAGTTCCAGGGAAGCGTGCGAAGTCTTCGGATTCAGGATCTTCGCCGCTGCGGATGCGAACCACCATCGTAGCCCAGTCACGGAAGAAATCTGTGTCCATGCGTTGAGTGCGCCAGACCCATGGGTCGGTGCCGTGGCGTTCGTTGGCATCGGTGGTTTCAAACCAGTTGACGCGGGCATAGAGCACGCCACCAAACAAGGTTACGCCAAATCCGTAGTCTTTGCCTTCGCCTGCAGGTTTCGGCAGGGAGTTGCCATACCAGTCATAGACTGGGGCGGGCGGAGGGTTGAAGTTGTCGGACTCATTGTAGTGCAGACTGAATTCACCTCCGCTCCAACGGAATGGTTTGAAGACGATACCGCGGGTCGAGGTGGTGCCGGTGATGTTTTCCCAGTCGGTCCAGCGGTGAAAGAATTCACGCGGGTTGGGGAAGCGGCCGGCAATATAGGTGATTTCCGGCAATTCGGCCCAGCCATCGGCGCGTCGTGCTTTATATTCATCACGGCGCCAGCCGAGAGTGGTGACAATGCGCTCATCCCAGAAGTAACCTTGCCAGGCAAAGTTGTAGGAATCGATGACCCGACGAGTGCGGCCAGTGCCGGCGTGGGAAATCTCGGTGTTCATGATAACCGGAGCATCATACCAGCTTTCGGTTTCCCAGTCGTAGGTGCGGATCGTGTATTCGGTCGGTCCGCCACCGCCGTTCGGGCCCGGATTGGCTATCCCAGGGTTGGCCTGGTTGACCTGCGCATCCGATCCGATGTAGTAGTGACGGCGGACCCGGCTGCTATTCAAGGCATAGTTCCAGTTTTCCGTGTCCCGCGGGGGAGACGGTGCCCAGCGTTCGTCGCCGGCGATGCGAGCCTGACGGGCGCGAATGTATCCTTGCCAGGCATCGTGGCGGGATGCGAAGCCGAGGAAGCGGTGACGTCCGGCATGGCGCAGGAAGTTGTTGCGGTCGGTCAGGTCCAGAGAATAGGCCAGCATCGCGCGCCAGCTGTCGCTGGCTTCGGGGTTGCGGGCGGTGTCCGACTGCCAGTCATCAATATAAGGCGAGAGGAAGTTCGGATTCTCGGATCCATCGGGGAGGTGGGAATTGACGTCCACCATGATGGTGATGGGTGCCTGTTGGGCAAGAGGACGGGTTTCCAGCGTGTCCAAGTGTTGGCGGAACCATCCTGCGGAGAAGTAGAGGTTCTCAGCGATGCGTTGTTCCAGCTCCAGATTGTAGGTACGACCCCACATTTCTCCGAAGTTAACCGCATTGATGTTAACGTGGTGAAAATCAAACAGATTAGGATCGGTCAATGGAGGCTCGAACCATGGCTGCATGACCGCGGACCCGTCCTCGTTGAGAGGCTGTTGTGGCCAGCGGGTATGCATTAGGGCACGGTCGTATATCATGTGCTGCTCGTCCGTCATTACACGGTTGCCATCGTCATCATAAACTGGAGGGCGGATGTCGTTCTGAGTCGCGTGGTGAGTCTCGATGTAGTAGAAACTTCCATCAGGATTCACTTTTAATTCCGGATCGCCTCCGTTGAAGACCAGGCTGCGCACGAACAAAGGGCTGTTTTCATCAGCAAGCGCGTTACCCATGTTGATGTTTCCATAGCCTGAGCTGTTAGGATCGCTGTTCACGTGATCGTCGCCGATGCCCAAGACAGCGCCCGGGGATTCAACGTGACGGGTGAATGGGCCAACGGTATTGCCGTTTTGATAGGTCACCATGCGCGTGACCGGATTGTAGGTCGGTCGTCCGTCCGCAATCCAGTTAGTGATCCGCTCGCGTGGGGTGATGTAGTTCGGGCGACGATTCTGATTCCGGTAACGTTCGATGCTACCGCGGATCACGGTGTGTTGAAACGGTTGGAAGGTGAACGCACCGTATTGGCGCTGCGTGTCATCATAAGACGGTTTGCGGCGGAAGCCGCGCTGGTCGTCCACAGCCGCAATGTAGATCGACAGCATGTCGTCGATAATCGGCTGATTGTGGTTGAAGCTGAAGCGCTTCGAACCCCAGCTACCATAACGGGCTGCGACTTCCGTATTGCGAACATTGAGAACCGCGTTGGCGGTCGACTGATTGACAATACCGGCAGGACTGCCGAGACCGAATATAAGCGAATTCGGGCCGCGGTTGATTTCGACCGTCTGAGTGTTGTACTCATCGAACGGCATGCGAGAAATCGTCGGGTGATTGTTCTGAGCGGTATCTGCTGCAGCCAGACCGCGAATACGGTTGGAGGTTGCGGCACCGACGCCGAAGGCGCCGTTGTGATTGTAGCCGGCTGCGTGGTCCTTTACCCCGCCGCGGTCAATGGAGTATTCGGTGTAGTTGCCGACACCTTCTGTATTCGCTTCGTAGAGGAAGATGTCGTTGATATCCAGAGCACCGGTGTCCTCGAGCTGCTGGCGGGTAACGATGGTAATCGAAGAGGCCAGGTCAGAAACGTTGGTGTTCAGACGGCTGCCCGCGAGCGTATTCTCCGCGTGGTAACCGATGTCGCTTTCAGAAGTAACTACCGCAAATGGCGATAGTTCGAAAACATCCTCGCCGGGATCCTGGGACCAGGCCACCGAAGCAATGGATAATGAAGCCAGCAATGCCGCTATTTTGCGGCTTTGATGACTTATTCGTGATGTAGTTTTAGGAGTCATGGTTTTGGAGTTATTTGGTTTGCAAGATTGGCCGGGCCCTAACGTCCAGTAAACCCAACCAATTAGAGATTTATGATAATAATTTAATAAAATATTTATTATAAATCATTATATAACATCGTAGGATATGCTCGGATAGAAATTGATAAAAGGGATATATATTCCAAAAATTAACGGAAAATATGACAGAAAATAAGGAGGGTATCTGTTCTGAGAATGAGCATGTTCATTCTAACAAGCTGATTGACAGGATATTGGGGTAGGTGCTTCGCTTTGGGGGATCTATATGTGGGAGTGGGTATTCGGGGGTAGTAGGGTTGTGAACAGCGGCGATTTACAGCCAGCTTTTGTTTAAGAGTTAATTATTCAAATAAATGAAAATATGACAGTAAGCATGACCGTAAGAACACAAAGGTCTGAATATGGCTTGGTGGATGCCTACTGTTGTTTTATCAGAGTGTGTTTGTGTGTGTAAATAATTGTATATA
Source organism: Opitutales bacterium (assembly GCA_050485505.1). Lineage (GTDB taxonomy): Bacteria > Verrucomicrobiota > Verrucomicrobiia > Opitutales > Oceanipulchritudinaceae > JAFIGG01. The sequence goes on from JBJHBN010000233.1 coordinate 3,496, forward strand.
AATTGTTTATGCGTAGTTCAGGGTCTCTGTTGTGGGTTAAGTATATTAAGTTGGGCGGTTGGCTGAATTATTTGGTAAAAATTTTGAACGCTAGCTGGGGTGGGCGAGTGTGGGAATGTTGTTTTACTGTCAGAATTTGAGCTGGGCTGGAATCATTTCCCGTGGTAACGGTCTCATTTCGGAGTTATAGTGGCTTTTCATTGCAATGCCATCTTCCGCCGACTTGAGTGCAAAGTTTTAGAGATATGGCAGAGGTACCGGCATCCGTGGAAACGGTGGACATTATTCTTCCGCTTGAGGTTGAGGAAGACCTGACGGCATGGAAGCGGGCTGCGGCTCAGAAGCTGGGGATTGCGCCCGAAGCGATCACAGAACTGCGTTTACTGAAGCATTCAATCGATGCGCGCCAGCGCAGGATCAAGCTACAGTTGCGCCTTGAGGTAGGTATCGGCAGGTCGCTGCCGCCGATTCCGGAACTGAAGCCGGAGTTGCCTGAGCTTTCTCCCGGAGCCAAACGCCTGATAATTGTCGGCTGTGGCCCTGCCGGGTTGTTTGCGGCACTGGAGGCGATTGGCCTGGGCTGGAAGCCGGTGTTGCTTGAGCGCGGCAAGGATGCCTCGGCACGGCGCTTCGATCTCGCGCCGATTCTGCGTAAGGGAAGGGTGGTTGAGGACTCGAATTATTGCTTTGGTGAAGGTGGTGCCGGGACGTTTTCCGATGGCAAGTTGTATACCAGGGCGACCAAGCGGGGACCGGTGCGCAAGGTTTATGAGACCCTGGTCGCGCACGGAGCACCGCAGCGGATCCTGATCGATGCTCATCCGCACATTGGCTCCAATCTGCTGCCCAATGTGGTCATGGCGTTACGGAAAACGATTCTGCAGGCGGGCGGAGAAGTGCATTTTCAAACCAAGGTGGACGGGCTTTTGCGCTCGGCGGACGGCCGTCGGATTCGGGGTGTGACGACGGTGGATGGACGTGGTTTTGAAGGCGACGCAGTCGTCCTGGCCACCGGTCACAGCGCCCGCGACATCTACCGGATGTTACAGCGTGAGGGCTTGCGCCTGGAACAAAAGGCTTTTGCGGTGGGCGTGCGCATTGAGCATCCCCAGGCCCTGATTGACCAGTTGCAGTACCACTTGCGGCCCGGCGAAAAACGTCCGCACAACCTACCGGCCGCCCGCTATGCTGTCGCGACCAAGATTGATGCACGCGGAGTGCATTCCTTTTGCATGTGCCCGGGTGGGTTTATTGTTCCGGCGGCGACTGAGAACGACGAGGTGGTGGTCAATGGCATGTCCTTGTCGCGCCGCGATTCTCCTTTTGCCAACAGTGGCTTGGTGGTGACGGTTGAGCCTGAGGATACCGCATCTTTTGCGAAGGAACACGGGGTACTGGCGGGAATGGCCTTTCAGCGTGCGCTGGAATTGGCGGCCTCGCGGGCGGGCGGAGGTA
>JBJHBN010000234.1:0-4932 GCA_050485505.1 Opitutales bacterium
ACACTGATGCCGGCAAACTCCACACCCGCGGAGCAAACAATAAATCGATCGACCCAACACCGGTCACCAGCGACAATTTCATCGGCGTTGTCATCGGCGTCATGCACACTGATCGCAACAGCAGCCCGGACACTACGATCCCGGTCGCCATCGGTAAGACCTACTAAAATAGGCAAAGGCCCAGCCCGAGCGAAGAGAGACCTGAAGAATCAGGGATAGCGCAGAAAACCGCGCATCAGTTGATCGTCCCCAAAAGACTCATGCTTGACTTCGGCCAGTTGCACGGACTCCGCCATACTGGCAGGCTCGCGTCCGAAAAACGGTGCCAACGCGGAATGATCACCCAGCAACTTCGGCGCACGATAACAAAAGAGGTAATGCAGCGCCTTCGCCTTCAGGAAGCCACTCAGCAAATGAGCGCCGCCCTCAATGTAGACGCCGTAAATGCGAGCCTCGATACAATGGTCCAAAAAAGCCTGTATGCCGCCATCTCCGTTCTGCTCATTCAAAGACCATATCTGGATCCCAAACTTTTGTGAAAAGGCGTCGGCGGCCGTCCGCCGAGCCTCAGGCGTGACAACGATAGTTTGAGAGGCAAAGCCGTCTGTATAAACCTTCGGCCGCTCATCGCGAAAGGTCACCAGATTTCGATCAAAGACGAATCGCTGCGGACTGCGCTCCGGCACCCCTTGCTGGCGAATGGTCAACTGAGGATCATCCGCCAGAACAGTTCCCGAGCCAACTGCAATCGCAGGGAAATAGCCGCGCCAGCGCATCACATCCTCTCGCGCCTTAGGCCCGGTAATCCATTTCGACAGCCCTCCCCGGGTCGCAATCCGACCATCGAGGGTGGTGGCGATCTTCGCGGCGATAAAGGGCTTCCCTGTGCTGATCCAGTGATTAAAAATCAGATTCAGGTCCATGCACTCCGACTCAAGCACACCTGAGGTCACCCTTAATCCAGCTTTTTGCAATAAGTCGACTCCCCGCCCGCGGTGCGCCGGATTGGGATCAATCGCTCCGATCACAATTCGGCGAATCCCGGAGGCAAGAATGGCGTCAGTGCAAGCACCGGTACGCCCCTCCGTCGAACAGGGTTCAAGGGTGACATACATCACCGTTTGGGTGTCCACGGTCGCCCCCTGCTCACGGAAATCCTTCAAGGCCCGAACCTCAGCATGATCCCCACCTGTCGGCTGGGTGTAACCACGCGCGACGATACGGTCACCCTGAACAATCACCGCCCCCACAGCAGGATTCGGGTGGGTGTTGCCCCAAGCTTTGCGCGCTTCGGCAATTGCCTCAGCCATAAACTTCAGGTCTGCATTCATTTTGCGGCCCTCACAAACGGATTGTTTTCGATCTCTTCACCGACCGCTGTATGCGGACCGTGCCCGGGATAAACCTTCACCTTTCGCGGCAGACTATAAATCTGCCGCTGAATCGAGCGCTCCAATTCCTCGAAGCTGCAGCCGGGAAAATCCGTCCGCCCAATGCTGCGTTGAAAAAGCGCATCGCCAGAGAAAACACAGTCGCTCTCCTGAAACCAAAACAGAACACTTCCTGGGCTGTGACCGGGCACCTCACGGACTTCCACAGTCTCGCCGAGCAGGGTCAATCGATCGCCCTGCTTCACCCAGCGGTCAATGCGCATCGGCTTCATTTCCAAACCAGGAATCGAAAAGCGGCTCATGGACTCCGGATCCTTATAAAACTTAGCATCCCCGTCACCGCCATAGGCGATGTAACGCCGATCCTCGTTGAACAGCCAGCCGTCCAGGGTGTGGTCCCAATGGCCGTGCGTCATCAGCAAATGCGCAATCCGAACATCGACACCATCCAATGCCGCCTTCACCTCTTTCCAGGCGCCGAGCGGAGCGTCGACAACCGCGATTTCATCCGAACCCTCTTTGCTCAGTAAATAGCAGTTGGTACCAATTGGAGGCAGCTCCAGTGTCTTGATCGATAAAGTCATTATCAGACCATCATTCCACCAAGCAGCCTCCGGGCGCAAGGATATCCCTACCGAAACGGACTTGCACAGCACTTTAAATCCGCTAGGCTCCGGCAGCTTCTTTCAACTCCACCAAAACCGGAAAGTCGACTGAATGAAGCGCCTCTTACAACACCTGAAGTCAATCCTCTACACTTGGTTCCTCGCGATTAACCTACTGGCAGCGGATCAACCGCCGGAAACACGGGTCCACGATCTCGATGCTTTCATCGTCGAGCAAAGTGCGATGCTCCAACCCGAAAGTCTGTCCCCTCTCAGCGCCCGGGTTACAACCTTGTTTGGCGAAAACCTGGACGTCATGAGCTCGCCGCGCGCAGTCAGCGTAATCACCCCGGAAATCCAAGCCCTGCTGGGTATCGAAGATTACGATACACTCCCCCGTTTCGGTGCTGGAACCCAGCGTAAAAACTACTTCGGCCTGGCGGGCTCAGCCTTTTTGCGGGGCGCCCGCGCTGGCACCTATTTCAACGGCATGCTGCGGGCCTACCAGCGCAACCAGATGCCCATGTCTTTCGGCTCCCTGGAGGGGCTGCAAATGATCAAAGGACCGGCCCCGGCGAACCTGTCGCCAACACTCGTCGGCGGCTTTGTGGTGCAACAACCAAAGCAGCCATTTTATGACCGCGCCCGCAGTGAAGTTCAACTACAAGTTGGTTCCGACAACCACCGCCGCCTGCAATGGGATGCAGGGGCACCTTTCCTGCTCGGCGATAAGCCGGCCGCTTTCCGGGTCTCGACAACTTTCAACCGGGCCGACCGCTACTACGACCGCATTCAACATGACTTCGAATCCGTTTACGGTGCCCTGAAGATTCGCCTCTCAAACCGGCTCGAACTCTTCATCGGAGGAGAGTACTACAACTTCCGCAGCAGCGAGGTTCCCGGCTACAACCGGCCGACCCAGGAACTCATCGACAACCGCAACTACATCATCGGCGAAGCACCATACCTCCGTTCCAGCGAATGGGGCGGCAACGCCGTGCGCAGTCTGCTCGAGTATCCCTATACACTGGTTGCCAGCCCCGCGTTGCAGGCGCTCGCGATCTCAGGCGACATCGCCCGCGAACGCATTCCCGAAAACCTGCGCAGCGAAATGATCTATCTGGGCGATGCGCCCGGCCGCTCCCAGGTTTACCGACTGCGCCCGGCCGACCAGATTCCGGGTTTTGTCTATGGCAACGACCCCGACCGGCTCAATGCCCTGATGCAGGGAGCGCAAGCGGCATTGGACCAGATCGATCCGACCCTGCAAGACGCCTACCTCTATACCCCCGAATACTTTGCCGCTGGCGGCAGCGTCCTGACCGAACCAATCAGCGCCCGCAACATACTCGCCGATGAACGCGATCGCGTGGACTCGGAGGATTTCATCTTTTTTGCCGATTTGGATGGCCGCATCGATTCCGACCGTTCCTGGCGCTGGCGGTTCTTCAGTGAAGGACTGAAAACGGAAAAATTCTCAACCTACGGCTTTGCCATGGACACCCGCCAGTTCATCGCCAACACCGCCCTTGAATGGCATCAACGCCTGCCTGATCAGTCGACCTCCTTCACCGCCGGCATTGACCTCCGCGGGTCATACGCAAAAATGCTTCAGGATTTTGATGCAGAACCCTTTTCCCGCCGCGACCTGACCCAACCCATCAACGGCAATTCTGTAGTTCTCACCGGCCCGCAACGAGGCCCGGATGGACTCAACTACTGGTCCACCTTCGGCACCGCCAGCCAAGTCTCGCAGCTCTATCAAACCGCCGCCTTCATCAGCGTGCGCAGTGCTATCCGCCCGGACTTCGACCTGTTCTACGGCCTCCGTGCCGAGCAAGTCTGGTACCGCGGCAAACTGCCAAGTGAACTCGACCGGGCCAGCGACCAGCAACGTGCGGACCGGCGTCAAAGCGGCAGTGAGTTCTTGTATCAGGTTTCCCTAAATCCAATTTGGAAACCGCATACCCAGTTTCACGTCTACGGTGCCCTGCAATACGGCAAAGCGGTTTCCCCCGGAGACGGCGGAACCATAGCCGGCCCCAGCACCTTCACCGACGTCGAATTGTATGAAGTCGGATTCAAGACCCGAAGTGGGGACGAGCAGTTTTTCCTCTCCCTCGCAATCTACCACTGGGACCAGGCCAACTTCAGCAGTCGAGACGCCTCCGCCCGCCCTCTCTACGGCCGCGGCCTTGAGATCGAATCCAGCTACAGCCCTCGACAATGGCTGAGCTTTCTCTTTGCCTTCACCGCTCAGCGCACCGTCCTGAAAACCGGGACACTCGGCTTTGGCAGCGTTTACCTGACCGAAGAAGAGTGGGCCCTCCGCGGCGGCATTCTCAACGGAGCCGACAACCGCGACATCAGCTCCAGCAACCCAGACCGGGTCATGGCCGGCCTGCCCGAACTCAGCAGCCACCTCTACACCGTCATCGACCTGCCCGCAGGCTGGAGCTTCGGCGGCGGCCCCCTCTGGCGCGACGCCCACTGGAACGACATGGGCCGCAACCTCCGCATCCCCTCCAGCATCCTCTGGAACGCACACCTCAGCTGGGAGAACGACCGCTTCAGTCTACGCCTTCGCGTCGACAACGTTTTCGACACAGAGACAATGATCGCCCTGGAGCCCATCTTCGCCGCCAACACTCTGATCCTCCCCGGAGAAGGTCGGAGCTGGAGGCTATCGGCAAACTACCGGTTTTAAAGTGCGCTCCCCCCGCTGAAGCGAGGGGACTACTAGGCAACGCTCCACAGACATCAGAGAGCAATCAATTCGGCAAAATTGATGTCTGCGGCAAGAACGCCCACCCAAGTGCCTTCATGATCAAAGATGGGCCCGGACAGGGTGAAGCAGAAATTATCGGTTGCTGTGGATCGATAGATATCTGAAACACGCACATCCATCGAATCCCGGACCTCAGTGAACCATGGCC
>JBJHBN010000235.1:0-1087 GCA_050485505.1 Opitutales bacterium
TTTGTCGTCGGCTCCGTCCTCAGCGTGTGGCTGAAGGCGTATTCTTCGGGAGCACCAGTCAGCATGTGGAATCTGATTGCGATGCGTTATCTGCGTAGGTTGCCCTACTCGGTTATTGTCGATGCCCGCATTATGGCGGTGAAGGCAGGGCTGACCATCAGTATCAACGAATTCGAAACCCACTACATGGCGGGGGGCGATATTCTGGAAACGGTCTCTGGGCTGATTAATTCACGTAAAGCCGGGATCTCTCTCAGTTTTGATCAGGCCTGTGCCATCGACTTGGCAACCAAGGGCACTGAGAAGTCTATCATCGAAGCGGTGCGAACTTCAATCAATCCCAAGGTGATTGATTGCCCGGACCCCAAATCCGGCAAGACGACTATCGACGGCGTTGCCAAGGATGGTATTCAGGTGAAAGCCCGGGCCCGGGTGACGGTTCGATCGAACCTCGAAAGTTACGTCGGCAGCGCCCAGGAAGAAACCATCATTGCGCGTGTGGGCGAAGGCATTGTGACCACCATCGGTTCCGCCGAGAGCTACAAGTGGGTTTTGGAAAATCCGGATTCTATTTCGCGGACTGTTTTGAATCGTGGCTTGGATACCGGTACGGCTTTTGAAATTCTTTCCATTGATATCGCCGACCTCGATGTGGGTGAAAACATTGGTGCCCAGCTGCAGGAAGCCCAGGCCGAGGCGAACAAGAACATGGCCCAGGCCCAAGCGGAAATCCGCCGAGCGGCAGCCGTTGCGCTTGAGCAGGAAATGAAGGCCCGCGTGCAGGAAATGCAGGCGAAGGTCGTCGAGGCCCAGGCCCAAGTGCCGTTGGCCATGGCCGAAGCCTTCCGCAAGGGCAACCTTGGCGTTATGGATTACATGCGTATTAAGAATGTTGAATCCGACACCGATATGCGCAGAGCCATCGCCGACCCGGACAAGAAGGGTAAAGACCCGATGAAGGGTTAATCGCTTCGGCTCTCTCCCGAACTTTAATTTCATGAAGCCGTTCCTCGCCGTCAACTTTGACTGGGAAGCCCTGCTTCCGTTGCTGCTCTTTCTCCTTTACGGATTGAGCCAGTTTATAGGC
>JBJHBN010000235.1:1097-4920 GCA_050485505.1 Opitutales bacterium
TAGGCAGCCGGAAGAAGAGCGGAGAAGCGGAACAGGAGCTGTATGAGGAGCCGGATCCCGATCTGGCCGAACAGGAAGAGCGTGCGCGGCAAATCCGTGAGGAAATCCGTCGCCGGGTCGCCGAACGTCAGGAAGGCGAGCAGGCCAAGACCTTTGTGCCCGAGCGTGAACAGCCCATGGCGCCAGCGCCGGTTCGACAGTCCAGAACTTCCGTTGCGCCTCAGTCAGCGCACTCAGGGGACGGGGCCGATGGCGGTATGGTCGCTCGCTTGACCGAGCAAAAGCGACGGTTGGAGCATGCCAGGCGTGAGAAGGCTAAAGCTGAGCGCGAATCGCGGTCTATTCATGACAAGGCGCAGCGCAGCGGCAGCCGTTACAAGCGGCGGGTTGTGGACCCGACTGCTGAGCTGACCGACGCGGTCAGCGTTCGGCAGGATGTGCTCGATATTCTGGCGGATCCGGCGAATGCACGTAGGGGCATCCTGTTGTCTGAGATCCTGGGGCCTCCGGTAGGCAGCAAGCCACACCAGACCGATCGGTTTTGACGATTTCAAACGATGAAAAGAACCAGGGGATTCCGAAACGTGCATGCAACATGCTATGGAGAACCGGCTTCCTTCGCTTCATTCTAATTATAATTCCTTTTATTTATGGCAACATCCGCTAAACGCAAACCGGCTTCGAAGGCCAAAAATTCAGATTTCAAAGTATCCGCGACCGCTGAAGAGCTAAAAGCGTCGATCCTCGACCACCTGAAGATTACCCTTGCCCGGGATCCCGAATCGGCCACACGTCGCGATTGGTGGATCTCTGTGTGTCATGCCGTGCACGATCGCATCAAAGCGCGTTTCATCGACACAATGGGGGCGCACAATAAAGCGCAGGCCCGGCGGGTTTACTACCTGAGCCTCGAGTACCTGATGGGGCGGATGTTGAATAATAATATCCTGAACTCCGGCCTCATGGAGTCGGTAAAGGAAGCCACTGAGTCGCTGAACCTGGACCTTGATCTGCTGGAAGAGCAGGAAGAGGATATGGGCCTTGGAAATGGCGGGTTAGGTCGTCTGGCGGCGTGTTTTCTGGATTCATTGGCGACACTGAATTATCCGGCAGTTGGCTATGGGATTTATTACGAGTTCGGGATTTTTCAGCAACGCTTTGTCGACGGCCGTCAAATCGAGCTGCCGGATGCCTGGCGCAAGTCTGGCTGCCCTTGGGAGATCGTTCGCCCGGAGTACGCCAAGTCGGTGCGCATTTACGGCCGCGTGGAAATGCGTTTTGATGAGCGCGGAAATCCGAAACCGTCCTGGGTAAATACCCGTGAATTGATCGGGTTGCCGTATGATATTCCGATTTGCGGCTATGGTGCTGAGACCGTAAATTTTCTTCGTTTGTGGGAATCTCGTGCTTCGCAGGACTTTGATTTCGATGTCTTCAACCGCGGTAGTTACGTCGATGCGGTGCGGGAAAAGGCCGAAGCGGAAACTTTTTCCAAGGTGCTGTACCCGAACGATTCGTCTGAATCCGGTAAGGAATTGCGCCTGGTGCAGCAGTACTTTTTTGTTTGCTGCTCACTGCACGACATTATCCGCCGCTGGCGCAAATACGAAACGGACTGGAGCAAATTTGCCGATACCAACACCGTTCAGCTCAACGATACCCACCCGGCAATTTCGGTGGCTGAATTAATGCGTATCTTGGTGGACGAGGAAGACCTTGAGTGGGATCAGGCCTGGGAAATCACGCGCAAAGTCTGCAACTACACCAACCATACTTTGCTGCCGGAAGCTCTGGAAAAATGGAGTGTGCCTTTGTTTGAGAAGGTTTTGCCGCGTCACCTGCAGATTATTTATGAGCTGAATCACCGTTTTCTGAACCATGAAGTCGAGAACTGCTGGCCGGGGGACGATGACAAAAAAGCTGAGTTATCCCTGATTGAGGAAGGCTCTCCCAAGGCTATCCGCATGGCCTATTTGAGCGTTATCGGCAGCCAGGCTGTTAACGGGGTTGCTGCTATGCACACTGAGCTGTTGCGCAAGAACTTGTTTGCCAGTTTTGAGAAGCTCTATCCCGGCAAGATCCAGAACAAGACCAATGGAATCACTCCGCGGCGCTGGCTGGCGGGCTGCAATCCGCGCCTGGCCAAATTGATCACAGACACCATTGGCGACGGCTGGCAGGCTAATTTGGACCGGCTGCGTAAGTTGGATGACTATGCGGAGAATAAAGATTTTCAAAAAGCCTTCATGGATATCAAACGGGCCAACAAAGTGGATCTTGCCCAATTGATTGAACGTGACTGTGGAATCCGGGTGGATCCCGACGCCTTGTTTGATGTTCAGATCAAGCGTCTGCACGAATACAAGCGTCAGCACCTCAATCTGCTGCACATCCTGCACCTTTACCGCAAGATCTTGCAGAACCCCGATGTCGAAATGGTGCCCCGTGTGTTTGTGTTTGGCGCCAAGGCCGCGCCTGGTTACCACTTGGCGAAAACCATTATTCATGCCATCAATGCGGTGGGCGAACGGATCAACAATGATCCAAAGGTAAAGGGCCGCCTGAAAGTGGCCTTCATGCCCAATTACCGGGTCAGCCTGGCTGAGCGCATGATTCCCGCTGCTGATTTGTCCGAGCAGATATCAACCGCCGGCAAGGAGGCCAGCGGCACCGGCAATATGAAATTTGCCCTCAACGGCGCCTTGACGATTGGCACCCTTGATGGCGCGAATGTTGAGATCCGTGAGGAAGTGGGTGATGAAAACATCTTCATCTTTGGCCTCAACGTTGACGAAGTGGATGCGCGCAAGGAAGCCGGCTACAACCCATACGATGAATATTTTGGCAACGAGGATCTGCGTGCGTTGGTGGACTGGCTGGGCTCCAATTTCTTTACGCCCAAGGATCCCTATGCTTTGCAGGACTTGAAACACAGCCTGTTGGAGGGAGGGGATCCCTACATGGTGCTGGCGGATTTCGATGCCTACTGCCGGGCACAATCAGAAGTTGACAAGGCCTTCTTGGATAAGAAACGCTGGACACGCATGGCAATTTACAACACCGCCCGTGTAGGCAAGTTCTCGAGCGACCGAACGATCCGGCAATATGCCGAGGAGATTTGGAAACTGAAACCGGTTGAAGTGCAATGAGATGGTGCTGGTCATTGGTTTTGGTTCTAGCCTTGAATCTGTCGCTTTGGGCTGAAGACGAGCGTGATTCCGTGGTGCGGGGAATCGACGATTTCCCGGCTGAGGAGGTGGCTCGAATTATTCAGCCAGATCCGGATCGGCGTATGCCCTGGGTGGATGGCGAAGTTCTGACCTATGCCTTGGGTTGGAGTTGGTTTGACGTAGGCACCACCGAAATGACTATCACCGCGACGGAATGGGAAGGTCAGCCTGCTTGGAAATTTACTCTTAAGACTCAGACCAACCGTTTTGCCGACAATTTCTACCGGGTGCGCAACGAGGTTCAGACCTATGCGAACCGGGCAATGACCCGCACCTTGTACTTCGAGAATGATCAGCGTGAGGGAAACCGTTCGCGACACTACGAAGTGCCGACGGCGGCGCGACGAAAGGAGATGGGAGATGATTCGATATTGCATGGCCGCGACTGCAGACGGCCTGCTTATGGTCCAGCCTGCATTCGCCGACTATTCGGCCGGCGTGACGGCCTATGAGAGGAACGATTACGGAACGGCCCTTCGGCAATTCCAAACCTCCGCCAATCAAGGCGACGCGGATTCCCAGTACATGCTGGGCGAGCTGTACGCGAGGGGCCAGGGCGTGAACCAGGACTTCGCCCAGGCTCACAAATGGTA
>JBJHBN010000236.1:0-4912 GCA_050485505.1 Opitutales bacterium
GCATCTTTGCGACTTCCATAAAGTAATTTTTCCCCTGGGCCCAGAAGAAGGACAGACGGGGCGCAAAGGCATCCACAGGAATTCCGGCCTGAATCCCTGTGCGCAGGTATTCGAGACCATCGGCCAAGGTATAGGCCATTTCGAGGTCAGCGGTCGCACCGGCCTCTTGCATGTGGTAGCCGGAAATCGAGATCGAATTGAATTTCGGCATCTTTTGCGAAGTGAAGGCAAAGATATCCGCAATAATCTTCATACTCGGCAGCGGCGGATAGATGTAGGTATTCCGCACCATGTACTCCTTCAGAATATCGTTCTGAATAGTTCCACTGAGCTCTTCCAGCTTCGCACCTTGTTCCATTGCGGCCACTATATAAAAGGCCAGCACCGGTAGCACAGCCCCGTTCATGGTCATCGAAACGGAAACCTTGTTCAGCGGAATCCGGTCGAAAAGCACGTTCATGTCGAGGATCGAATCGATGGCAACCCCGGCCTTGCCCACATCCCCAACCACGCGCTCGTGATCACTGTCGTAGCCCCGGTGCGTCGCCAAGTCAAAGGCTACGGAAAGCCCTTTCTGGCCCGCCGCCAGATTGCGACGGTAGAACGCGTTGGACTCCTCCGCTGTCGAAAAGCCAGCATACTGACGCACGGTCCAGGGGCGAAACACATACATGGTCGCATAAGGCCCCCGCAGGAACGGGGCGATCCCGGCCTGGTAACCCAGATGCTCCATCCCTTTGAGGTCATCCGCATCGTAGACCGGCTTCACCGGAATCCGCTCCATCGTGTCCCAGACCAGGTCTTCGGCCCGTTTGCCGGTTTGCTGCTCCAGCCTATCTTTCCATGCGGTATAGCCAGTCCGGCTCGCACCGGCCTCGGATTGCCAGTTGATTTCACTGAAGTTGGGTCGGGTACTCATATGATTGCTTCTCCAAAATCTTTCGGGGCCACCCGCTCGAGCAGGGCCTCGTTCATCTCATAATTGTTCACGCGTACATTTACAAAATCGTCAAACCCAGCCTCCCGTAGTTCCGCTTCCCGCTCACCAGGTGCACCTGCCATCAGGAGGTAGAGGTGTGGTCGGGCCTGCTTCAAAGCCTGGGCAAGCTTGACCGCTTCGGCAGCGTAGGTTTCGTCGTCCGAAGTCAACACCGCCACGGATGCATTGTTCGATTCAAGCGCAGCAAGCAACTCAGGCAGCGAATTGAAGTCCTGATCGTTCAGCACCTTGAAGCCACCCGTCTGAAAAAAGGCGCTGGTCCAGTCGGCACGAATCCGGTATGCCCGCGACGGGCCGTAGTTCAACTGCAGGATCACAGGCGCTTCACCTTTGGCCAATTTCCAGTTTTCCGATTGAGCCCGCAGGCGCTCAAAATCTTCCGCCGCCCGCCGAAACGGTATTGTTGGCGCGGACTCACTGCCATTCGCGGAGGCATACCAGGCTGAGTGCAATTCGCCCAGCGTCGCTCCGCGTCGAGCAGCCTCAACCGCCAGCTCCATGCGTTCCAGTCCAAATGCAGGCATTTCACGCAGGTCCGCAATGAGGCTCGCAGCCTCGGATGACGCACGCGTCTCCTTCAAGGCAGCCAGGCGCTGACGCAGGATTGCATCGTAGTCCACCTTCCGGCCCTCCAGTCGCGACTCGCCTGCCATCGGGTAGACATTGGAACCCACCAGGACATCCTTGCGCTTCTGCATATTCTCCAGCTTCACACTCCGCATCGACTCCACAGCCGCCTGCGGAATACCACGATCCAGCGCATCCGCCATCCCGGCACCCGCCTCGATCGCCTGAAACTGCGTCCAAGCCTGTTCGGCCATTTGCGCAGTCAGCGATTCCACCGCCCAGGATCCTCCGGCGGGATCCACGACTTTACCCAAATGGCATTCTTCGGACAGGATTGCATGGGTATTTCGGGCAATGCGCCGCGAAAAGGTGTCGCTCTCGCGAATCACTTCATCAAACGGCCCAATGTGCATGCTGTCGCAACCACCGATGACTGCCGAAAAGGCCTCCGTTGTGGTCCGCAGCATATTCACGTAAGGGTCGTAGAGGGTTTTATTCCACAAACCAGTGCGCGCGTGCAGGTGCAGGCGGCGATCGGCTTCCGTGACTCCAAAGCTTTCCAAAACCCGGTTCCACAGCATGCGAAAAGCACGGAACTTGGCAATTTCGACAAAGAACTGGGGACCTACGGAAAGCGAAATCCGCATGTGGGCCGCAATCTCAGCTGGATTTAGTCCACGCTCGCTCAGGGCACTCAAATACTCCACTCCGGTCGCAAGAACATAAGCCAACTCCTGCGCCGAAGAGGCGCCGCCATTGTGATAGACATGACCCTGAACGCCAATGGATTGAATGCCTGGGGCCTCAGACTTCACGTATTGGGTCAAGGCCGCCATTTCGTCGTAGGCATCATCCAGAGAACACGGCAGAGAACCGCCCTCGGCCAACAGCCCGAGAGGATCGTTGTCAAACGCGCCCCGCAGCTCCCTGAGGCGGAAGCCCGCCTTGCGAACATAAGCGAAATACAAGGCCGCCAAAGCCCCGGTCGCCAATCCCGAACGCCAGTAGACTGAAATCCAGTCCAGTCGTACATCGCGGAACAGTCTGCTGAGGTCATCCAGGGAAGACAGCGAAACGCCGCAAACCCCAACGGTCCGCGCCTGTTCGGCATCCGCATCCAGGCCGCGCCGTCCATTGCTGTCCAGCCACAAGTTCAGTTCGTCCTGCCCGCCGCCCAGACCTTCATGAATCAAAGCATTGAGGCCATCGGGCGTCGGCGCGGAAAGTTCCTGCGACACCAACCAGGATGCTTCGCGATAGCCTTCCGCACGCATGCCACGCACACGACTGCCCAACCCCGGCAGATCGTCCTTCCACAACATCCCATGCAGGTGCTGCTGAAGATAAATTGGCTGGAGGTCAAAACCCTCATAAGTCGGGGTAATCAGCGTTTTCTCAAAAGAACGCCCCTTCAACAGGACCTCAGCCGCCTCTCTCCACTGCTCATAGCTGTGCGGAGGAAAGTTGCTCAGGAGCTTGCGATCGGAACTCGAAGATGGTTGTTGCGGATCATTCATAGAAAAAAGTCGGGTTTCCAGTTATCGATATCAATAACTTATTCTAATTCTGCAAGAAATTTCGTTAAGCTGAGTTAATTTTAAGCTTGAATTTCAGGCAGATTTCAAATGAGCTTCAGATCGGCCAGAGAATAAGGCATCCTTATGCTCCGAACCAACCACAAAATTAAGATAAAAGCGCCCAACCATGATCCAGCATATCGACCACATCGGCATAGCCGTCCGCTCGCTTGAAGAGGGCATTGCCTATTACGAAAACGCACTGGGCCTTAGCTGCGAAGGCCGCGAGGAAGTTGCCTCCCAAAAGGTCCGCACCGCATTCTTCCATGTGGGCGAAGTCCACATTGAGCTGCTCGAGCCCACCGACCCCGAAAGCCCGATCGCAAAGTTTCTCGAGAAAAACGGCGAAGGCATCCACCACATTGCTTTCCGCACGGACGACATCGATGGCCAGCTTGGCAAAGCAGCCGAGGCCGGTTGCCGGTTGATCCACGAAAAACCCTTTCCCGGAGCGGCCAACAAACTGGTGGCCTTCCTCCATCCCAAGTCGACCCACGGGGTATTGACCGAATTCTGCGCCTGCAACAAGGACTCCTGAAGCGAATCCGCAACGAACGTCTCAACCGAATAACAGTACCATGCCCATTGACCCTGAAATACTGAAGGACCTCCAAAAGCGCCGCGCTGCCGCGATGCTTGGCGGCGGTCAGGACAAGCTCGACGCACGCAAAGAAAAAGGCGTGCTGTCAGCGCGCGAACGCCTGAATCACTTATTCGATGCCGATACCTTTCAGGAATTCGGCATGCACGCACGCCACAGTTGCAAGAGTTTCGGGATGGACAAGAAGGACTTGCCCGGCGACGGCGTGGTCACTGGCATTGGCTACGTCAATGGGCGTCCGGTAGCTGCGTTTGCGCATGACTTCACCGTCGGCGGCGGTGCCCTCGGGCGCATTCATGCACGCAAGGTCTGCAACCTCATGGACTACGCGATGAAGGCCGGCATGCCGGTGGTTGGGGTAAACGACTCCGGCGGCGCGCGTATTCAGGAAGGAGTGGACTCCCTTTCCGGCTACGGTCAGATATTCTTCCGCAACGTCCAGCTTTCAGGACTCGTTCCACAGATTGCCATCATCGCCGGCCCCTGCGCCGGAGGCGCTGCCTACTCGCCTGCCCTCACCGACTTCCTGATCATGACCCGCGAGAACGCGAATATGTTCATATGCGGTCCACAGGTCATCAAGGCGGCCACAGGGGAAAATGCGAAGCTGGAGCAATTTGCCACAGCCGAGGCCCACGCCAGCGTGAGCGGCAATATTCACATGATCGCCGACAACGATGCCCACGCGATCGAGCTGGCCAAGGAGCTGATGTCCTTCCTGCCATCCAACAATCTCGATGACCCGCCGCATAAACCAACGCCGGAACTCAGTCTGGATGCGATTGAACGTTTCAACGAAATCATCCCGGCCGACCCCAAATCGCCCTTCGATGTGCTCGATGTCATTGATGTGCTGGTGGACGACGCCCATTTCTTCGAAATCATGCCGGATTTCGCCCGCAACATCGTCACAGGCTTCGCCCGCATCGACGGCGTGGTCGTTGGCATTGTCGCCAACCAACCCAAGGTCAAAGCGGGCTGCCTTGACATCGACGCCTCGGACAAATCCGCCCGCTTTGTGCGCGTCTGCAACATCTATCAGGTACCAATTGTTTCCCTGGTCGACGTCCCCGGATTCTTCCCTGGACTGGCCCAGGAACGCGGCGGCATCATCCGCCACGGGGCAAAGATGCTGTTTGCCTACGCCTCCGCGACGGTCCCCAAGAT
>JBJHBN010000237.1:0-4909 GCA_050485505.1 Opitutales bacterium
ACTGCCTCCGAACTGTGGGGCAACGTGTTTTGGAAAAAGCGGACATAGCTGTTTCCAGAGCTGGCAGTGCTCGTAAAGGTCAGCCCATCCGGACCGCTTTCCATGGTAACGTCCGAATCCAGTTCCATGTGTTCGGCGATCTGCTCGGGCCCGAGGCGGAGAGCATTTGCAAAACGATCCAGTTCCCCAGAAGCAGCAGGCCGGGCGTTGGTATAGCCGGGTGGGTCGATGTCCAGTTCAGGCGGATCGGCGCTGTAATCACTGGTAAGCAGGATCGGGTCCGGCATTGGCTCGACGGGCAGAGCGGTTTCGCCGTTGACAATGTACACCCATCCCTGGGATGCAGATAGAGTTTCATCAATGGCGTAGATCCAGGTCCCGGATTTTTTTGCATACAACCAGTTTTCCTCGGCCCAGGTGCCGTCGAAGGTCTCCGAATCAACTATCGGAACAAAGGCCCAGGCACCATAATATCCGAGATGCCATTCAGGCAGGTAGAAGAAACTCCCTATACCGTCGGAGTACACCCAGCGCTGATAGGGTCCGGTTCCAACATAGGTCTCACCGAGAAAATTATCGGGAGTCGACGCCCAGCCAGCATCGCTCACGCTGTAATGATCAGCCCATGGGCGGAGTTGCCCTTGCGATGCGAGGACACCGAGAAAAAAAGCAGCAGATAGAACCAGCGCGGTTCTGATGGATTTCAAGTGCGAATCATACATGGCAAAGGTCTGTTTTTATACCGGAGTTAAAGCCCAAGAACCTCAGGCAACCACATGGTTAAAAATGGCAAATAAGTGATGAGCAGGAGCGCAACCACCATTGCCAGGAAGAACGGGATAATTGGAGCTATCACTTTGACAATGGGAACCCGGCCTACACTACAGCCAACGAACAGGCAGGTTCCAACCGGTGGTGTGCAAAGGCCGATACAAAGGTTGGCTATCAGCATGATGCCGAAGTGGACGGGATCCATGCCGAGTTCGAGAACCACGGGCAGGAAAATGGGTGTAAAAATCAGAACAGCTGGAGTCATGTCAAGAAAGGCTCCAACCAGCAGCAAAACCAGATTCAACAGCAGCAGAATCAGTAATGGGTTGTCCGAGAGTGCGATTACCGCGTTGCTCACTTGCTGTGGAATGCCCTCGTAGGCCAGAAACCAGCTGAGTGTCTGGCTCATGCCGACCAGCAACATTACGATGGATGTCATCTTTGCCCCTCGCAGAAGAATTGCCGGCAAACGGCTCAATGGTATTTCCCGGTAGGCGACGACACCAAGTATAAATGCGTAGGCCACTGCAATGGCTGAAGCCTCTGTGGCCGAAAATACACCACCGAGGATACCACCAAGTACCACAAAAATCAGGCCGAGGCTCGGCAAGGCGGACAAAAATGAGCGGAGAAGTCCTGGAACAGGAATATCATCAGCGCGTGCAGTCACTGAACTTTTGCGGAAAGTTCCGACAAAAGCCACCAGCATCAAAAGCAGGCCGACAACGATACCCGGGATGATGCCAGCCATAAAAAGGGACGCCACGGAAACATTGCCCGCCACCACGGCATAAATGATCATTACGTTGCTCGGCGGAATCAACAGGCCCGTGGTTGCGGATGTGGTCGTGATCGCGACCGCATAGGAGCGACTGTAGCCCTTGCGCTCCATTTCCGGAATCATAAAGCTGCCTACCGAAGAGACCGCAGCTGTGGCGGAACCGGACAAAGAACCAAAAAGCATGCAGGTGATGGTGTTTACGTAGGACAAGCCTCCGCGCAAGCCGCCGACCAGAGCAACGGCAAAATCCATCAGGCGCCGCGCCATACCACTCTCGCCCATCAAAACCCCGGACAGGATAAAAAATGGGATAGCCAGAAGCGGGAAGCTGGCAATTCCTGTAGCCATGCGCTGCGACATGACAAATGGGGCCGGAACAGTGCCCATGGTGTAGATACCGAGCAAGGCCGAAACCCCAATGCAAAAAGCAATTGGAACGTTGAGCAATAGCAGTCCAAAAAACGCGGTAATGACCAATATGACTTCAAAACTCATGGCAAATACTATTCACGGGTGGGTTCGACAGCCGGATGGGCAGGATCCGCAGAAATATCAGGGCGCTCGGGTCGAAGAAAATGTTCGACTGAAAAGGCCAGAAAACAAAGCCCACTGGCGGGTATGCCAGCATAATAGATCCAAATAGGAAAACCAACCGCCGGCGACACTTGTGCAGTGGTATAAGCCCGGTATGCGAGCGCAGCTCCACCAGCGACGAAAACAATGATCAAAAACAACGAGACAACCAATGTACCGAATACGGCAGCAACCCAACGGGCCTCCTCTGGCAAACGGCTATACAAATAATCGAAACCAAGGTGCCCATGTTCGCGATAGGCAAGCGCTCCTCCCAACAGTGATACCCAGACAAACAAGTAGATCGCGACCTCCTCTGTCCAGCGACTCTGCTCACCGAGCACGTAGCGTGAGAACACACCCCACAGCACATTCAGTACAAGAATGGCAAAAAAGAGCGATGCCATCACCCCCAGGACTCTTGCCAGACGATCGAAGAAGGTTGCACCAGTCTTCATAGTCCAAAATTCTCGATTCGTTCGATCAACTCAATTACCCGGGGGTTACGAATACCATCGTAAAGCGGCTGTGCGGCTTCACGGAATGGAGCGCTGTCCGGATGGTAAATCTGAACTCCCTGACGCTCCAACTCCACCAAAGCAGCATCGGATTCGCGTTGCCAAACCTCGCGCTGATAGTCTGTCGACTCGCGGGCGGCCTGCATTATCCAGTCCTGTATTTCCGAACTCAGCCGGTCCCAGATCAGTTCACTGATAACCATTATGTCCGGCAATCGAACGTGTTCATTCAAAGAGTAGTGACGCGCCACTTCATAATGCCTGCTGGACAACAAACTGGGTGGATTGTTTTCAGCCCCATCAACCATGCCCTGCTGCAAGGCCGTATACAATTCACCCCAGGGCACAGGCACAGGGGAGCCTCCAAAAGCCGAAACCATATCCATTGCCGTCCGACTTGGCAAAACCCGCACCTTCTGTCCGCGCAAATCGTCAGGCGTACGCACCGGCGTGCGCACGGTGTAAAAGCTGCGCGAGCCCGAATCGTAATAACAGATACCGACAAGACCGACACGACGTCCCATTTCCAGAAACTCATCGCCAATGTCACTGAAAAGAACATCCCAGTAATGCTCCTCGCTGCGAAACAGATACGGCATGCCAAACACAGCCATCTCCGGCACGAAGCCTTCCATCGCGGCAGCCGAGGTTTTCACAAACGCCAGCGCCCCATTCTGCGCCTGCTCCATCGTCTCGGGCTCAGAACCCAACTGGCCGTTAGGGAAGATTGGAACGACCACTCGACCGCCAGACAACTCCTCTACCCTGCGGGCAAAAAAATCCATGCCTTCGTGTACCGGGTGACCACTGTCCAGCACGTGGGCCAGACGCAACACAATGGCCCCATCGCCGTCACCAAAAGCGGTTCTTTCCTTACGCAATAGATGGGAAAACAATGCCGAAGCGAAAACCACGCCGATGAGAATACCGACGATTATGGATGAGAATTTCTGTTTTAACATGAGGGGTAATCAAGGAGCGGATTCAAATTTACAGCAGTTGGTCTATCGGAGCCGGGTCCATGTCCGAAAACTCCTGGTTTTCCCCACCCATCGCCCAGACAAAGCCGTAACTACCAGTGCCGGCGCCGGCATGAATCGACCAGCTCGGAGACAATACAGCCTGCTGGTTGCGAACCACGAGGTGACGGGTCTCCTGAGGGGCTCCCATAAAGTGAAAAACCACCGAATCATCCTCCAACCCAAAATAGAAATAGACCTCCGAGCGACGCGCATGAGTGTGCGGCGGCATGGTGTTCCAAGCACTGCCTTTGGCGATGAAAGTGGCTCCCATCACCAACTGACAGGACTCCACTTTGCCGGGCGCTATCATGGGATGAAGCACCCGCTGATTGCAGGTCGCATCCTCACCGAGCTTACGGCCATTCTCTGGCACATGCGGGATGAACGTGGTTTCATGTTCCCGGTGAGCCGGAAAGCTGACGAGGTAAAACACCGGCTGTTCGGCTCCCTTGCCAGGATTGAAAACAATGTCGCGGGCACCCCGACTGACATAGACAAAGTCGTACGCTTTCAGCTTGTGCGCTTTCCCGTCGACCGTGACGGTGCCTGCTGAACCGAGGTTCACAATGCCTATCTCTCGACGTTCACAGAAATAATCCGCCCGCAAAGCATCCGGAGCCTCCAGCTTCAAAGCCTTCGAAACCGGTGAAGCCACACCGACAACGGCCCGATCAACCTCCCAGTAGATGAGCGAAATCCGGTCCTTCTGAACAAGATCCTCGCAGAGGTAAGCAGACCTCAATTCCTGAGTGGACATCGATTCCGTCTCACCGGAACCACAAGCTGCCACATGCCGGATACGCGTATCGCCGCGCACCGCTCCACTGTCTGCAGAATTCGATTCTTCAATGGGTTTACTCATAAAATTCATAACGGTTTTTAAATTCAAACCGGACCATCCCTGGCCCGTCACCAGACACAACTGCCTGCATCCATCGTCCTAAACAACGATGCCCCGACACAAAAACCCAGCATCACCCAACAGGCAAGCCTATTTCACAGTAGTTCACTCTGTTTTATATGAAATATGTACTTTCATTTGAAGCGGGTCTCCTGACAAACACTCCGCGCCGGAGACTAGGTTTGCCCTTTACCATTTTCCCTTTGCAATTTGCCCGTTTAAAAACCAGTCTCGGGCGTGCAGTCTTCAGTAGGCCCTCCGTTTACGGTGGGCTGTGCGGAACAAGAGTAAACGGACAAAGGTCAATTTGGCTAAACCGCTGGAGGCGCGGGGAGTAAACGGA
>JBJHBN010000238.1:0-4877 GCA_050485505.1 Opitutales bacterium
GGGCGCAGCCCCCTGTGGCATCGGGCCGATCATCGCCGGCCTCGATCTCGTCATAGAGCGACACCCGCCGATCGGACGAGGACGCGGCCGAAACCGGGTTGCACACCATCGCCAGCCGTCCGTCCGAGAGCGCGATCACATTGATCGAGGAATTGTTGTTGGGCACATCGGTCGGCACGGGCTCAGACCAGGTGAAGCCACTGTCGTCGCTGATCGCATGCCAACTTCCGTTCAAGTGCCCGGCGGCCAGGTATTCAGGCTGTTGAGTGTGACGGATCCAGCGCCCGATCTGCGCCGTCTCATAAGCATCCTGTGGCAAATTGAGGTAGTTCCCAGGAGTCCACTGCACCGAGCGAATATGCACGAGCAAGCGGCCGTCATTGAGTTGAGTCACGCCTGACTCGCGATCATCAAGGGGCGAATCGTAAACGACCGCGGGCGGCAACCAGGTTTCTCCATTATCGGTCGACCGCACCAACAGGATCTCACCATCAGGGCCCAGGTGTTCCTCGGTGCGGGTAAAGAGGACCACAATGTCTCCGTTTGCAGCACGAACCATATCCGGCCAGGCCGAATAAGCATCGAAGCGCTCATAAATACTCAAATGTCGAAGGACCTCCGCGTGGGGACTTTGTTGTCGGGAAGTACCTGACTCTGCAGTCCCGGTTGCGGCCATGAGGGGTATCCACCCAAGGATCAGTAAATGCAGTCTTTTCATGATTTTTTGTGACGGGTTTCGAGCGCGCTCTGAATCTCTTTCAACAGCTCATCGGTAATCGGATAAAAGCGGAATGCCACGAGGCCCAGAAGGGCTGCCATGGCAGGGAACACACTGATCAATAACCGGATTCCCAACAAAGACTCCGCCGTTTGCTCAACATTTGCGGTGTAGCCGACAATCGTCAGTGTCCACCCAATCAAAGCGCCGCCGACACCGGTACCGAACTTGATGGCTAGCGTTCCGGCCGAATAGACCAGACCGGTCGCACGTCTGTGGTTCTTCCATTCCGAATAGTCGGCTGCATCCGCGAGCATGGCAAAAAACAGGGTTACGATCGGCCCCGTTGCCAATTCAGTGATAAAGCCGAGTACGAAAATGAGGACAAAATCATCCGGCTGCGCAACAAACAAAGCTGCACTGCTGACACCCGCCAGAATGAAGCACCATTTCATTACAGACTGTTTACCCCAGCGGGCACTCAATTTACCAGTTAAGGCTGCACCGATCATAGCCCCTACCGTGCATACGACCATGAAACTGGCGGCAGCGGAAATGCTCCCGATATAATAGCTGAAATAATACATGGTCATGCCTTGCTTCAGCGTCGTCAGCGAAACGAAGGACAAGCCCACACAAAACAGAATAATCCATGCCTTATTTTTAAACAGGTCGCGGAGGTCTTCTTTCAGCTCAAGATTGTTGCGCTCTGGGGCAACCACCCGCTCCTTGGTATTGAGAAAGGTGATGGTAAGCAAAACAACCGCCACTACCGCGAATAAAGTCATGGTCCACTGATAGCCGGCAACGCGATCGCCCTGGCCGAGGAAATCCACCAGATAGGTATTGAAACCCTGAGTCAGTATCGCCCCGAAAAAAGCAAAGAAGAACCGGTAGGATGACAGTAAGGTCCGTTCCCTGGGATCGTGGGACATGACTCCCGTCATTGCCGAATAGGGAACATTGTTCGCCGTAAAGACAATCAGCAGGGCATTGTAGGTAAAATAGGCATAAATCAATTTTCCTGTTGGGCCCAGATCCGGTGTCGTAAAAGTCAGCACTGTCAAGACACCGATGGGTACCGCCGTGCCAATGATCCAGGGCCGGAACTTGCCCCAACGCGAGCGACTCCGGTCGGCCAGTATGCCCATCAGGAAATCGGATATTCCATCTGCATAACGACTCACCAGCAGCAGCGTTCCAACGGCGGCAGCGGAGAGTCCAAATACATCCGTATAAAAGAATGGCAAAAACACCATCAGGGTGCGCCAGACGAGATTGGTTGCGGTATCGCCTAAACCATAGGCGATCTTTTCCCTCACGGGAATGGTTTCAGATCGAGAGTTCAAGGGGAAGGAGTGAGTGAAGTGAGAACGCTGTGTTTATTTCTAGATCGATTGGCCTCGTATTAAGTTGGAATACCACTTTGCCGATGCCTTGGGATAGCGCTGGCCGCTCGCATAATCGACGTAGTTCAAGCCGAATCGCTGGGAGTAGCCAAGTGCCCATTCAAAATTGTCCAGGAAGGACCAGGCAAAATAGCCCCGGAGGTTAACGCCTTCATCAATCGCTTGCCGGCATTGCTCAAGATAGAGGCGCAAGAATTCTATCCGGTCTATGTCTTCGACCTGACCATCCACCAGTTGATCATCGCAGGTGCAGCCGTTTTCAGTGATAATAATCTCCGGACGGCCATACCGTTGATCGATCCAGTGCAGCATTTTGCGGCATCCCCAGGGCACTACATTCCAACCTATGAAAGTCTTTTTCCAATTAGGATCGCTGATCAGGTTCACGTCCTGATCCTCAGACATGCCACCGTTGCCATAGGGGTCGGTCTCCACGATTTCACCCGCCTTCACATCGGCCGCATAGAGAGTGGAATAATGGTTCAGGCCAAAAAAGTCACTGGACCCCATAATCAGAGCCTTGTCTTCATCGCTGAATGTTGGCAGGCGATCCCCCAAACGCTGACGCATTACTTCCGGATAGTCCCCAAGGTAAATGGGATCCGCAAACCAGCCCAAGAAGAACTCCAATGCCCGCTGTGCGGCGGCTTTGTCGTCAACTGCATCGGTATAGGGCTCGCGCCAGTCACAATTATTAGTGATACCGATTCTACCCTGTTGTGCGCTCTGGAACCGGTTTCTGTATACGGCCACGGCCTTTCCGTGTGCACGCAATAATTGGTGCGCGACTTGATAGGGTTCTGTTTGCGAAACTCTTCCAGGAGCCATAACTCCATTGGCATGTCCGAATATGGATACGACCCAAGGCTCGTTCAGAGTAATCCAATTTTTCACCCGGTCACCAAAGGCTTCGAAACACACAGCGGCATAGTCGGCGAAAAGGTCGGCAATTTCCGGATTCCGCCAACCGTCCATTTCCATCTGCAAAGCAAGTGGCAAGTCCCAATGGTATAGAGTGACCCAGGGAGTGATGCCTTCGGCCAACAGTGCATCGATCAATTCGGAATAGAATCGGATGCCCTCCGCATTCACATCTCCCCTTCCCTGCGGCAGGATACGGGACCAAGCTATCGAAAACCGATAGGCTTTCAGCCCCTGGGAGGCCATCAACCGAACATCTTCTTTAAACCGATGATAATGGTCACAGGACACATCGCCTGTATCGCCATTTTTGATCTTTCCGGGCAGGTGCGTAAAGGCATCCCATATCGACAAGCCTTTGCCACCCTCCAGCCATGCGCCTTCAATCTGGTAACTTGCCGTTGCACAACCCCAAGCGAAACCTTCCGGGAACTTTTTCATGATCCCAGAAAGCCCTCACTCAAAGCAATCACAAGAGAACCAGGAGTTTACAGTATAGCGGAGGGACGACAGTTCCAGGCTAAAGCCTGTGCTCCAACAGTTTGATCCGAAGGGTGTTGGAGCCCGGCCTTCAGGCCGAACGCAGGGCACTGGCTTGTGCCGAAACGCTGCCGCTGTTCCCTACAACCCTCGAGGATCTAGCGCTTGGCGTTCTGCTCGTCGGCAAACTTCTGTGCCAGCAGGGAAAGCTCGGCCGCCTTGAAGCAGTGCTCCTGAGTCATGGCCTTGTCCGTGCGGTTGAGCACGTCGAGAACCAGTTGACCATAGAACGGGAAACCAATCTTGCCTGTGCAAGGAATGCGTTTCTCGCCCTCCTCGTCGATCAGGTAAATGACCTGGGTCTCAAGCGGATCAGTGCAGATGTCGATATTCTTGCGGATCTCCAAGGTGCCGGTCTTACCAAGCACGATAGTCCGGCCATCGCCCCAGGAACGCAGTCCAGCCGGATTCATCCAGTCGAGACGACAGTAGCAGGAAACCCCGTTATCGAGGGTCAGACTGGCTTCGCCAAAGTCTTCCAGGCCCGGTTTGTCCTTGTTAAAGAAATTGTCGACCCGGGCAAAGTTTACCACGCCACCCTTGGCATTTGCAAAATACAGGAACTGCTCAAATTGGTGGGAACCTATGTCCGTCAAAATACCGCCATACTTCTCCTTGTCGAAGAACCATGCCGGACGGCCATCGCGGGCGAGATTGTGTGGTGCCAGATTGATGATCTGTACCACTTCACCGACAGCACCCTGACGCACCAGCTCGCCAGCATGGTAGCTGGCTTCATTGTGCAGGCGCTCTGAGTAGTCGCACATGTATTTGCGATCGGTCTCGGCCACGACCTTTTTCGCCTCTTCCAGCTGCTCCAGCGTAGTAAAGGGCGATTTGTCGGTAAAGTAATCCTTGCCGGCACGCAGGGTCTGGAACCCGATCTCAGCCCGGTCACAGGGAATCGCCGCAGCTGTCACCAGGTGCACTTCAGGGTCCTCGAGAATCTGTTCGTAAGACTCGGCCGCTTTCACGCCCTCATACTTCGCGCAGAAATCAGCAAGCTTCTTTGGGTCTGGATCCCAAGCCCACTTGCAAACGCCGCCAGCTTCCAGCAGCCCTTCGGTTTGGCCAAAAATGTGTCCATGCTCGAAAAAAGCGGAGGCAAAAATAAACTCACCTTTTTTCACAACCGGTTTGGGCGTTTCGGCTTTGGGCGCCCAATTCATTCCGTCTCTTAATTTATCCATAGCTAAGTTTACTGAAAATCGCTGACCGGTCCTTCTTTGACAACCTTCTTCTCAAACCGGGACTCAGTTATCTTTTTTTTTAGCAGAGCGGCATAGGCA
>JBJHBN010000239.1:0-4850 GCA_050485505.1 Opitutales bacterium
CCAGGCTCAACACTGTGTTCGTTGTTAAGGCTGAGGGCGGGAGCAGTGTTTGACTGTATAGGGCGGATGCGAACGGTATTGGTCACTCTGTACCACTCAGCTGGGCGACCAAGGGCTTCGGTGATCCAGACCAGAGGTACCAGAATGTCGCTATCCTCGTAAACGGGATAGGCATCGAGTAAAACCCTGCGTTCTCCGATTTCGGCTACACGCTTTCCCGCTTCAATCTGCAGCAAGCGGCCGTTTACATTTGCGGTTGCGAGACCGGAAGCGGAATCCAGCTCGACCGTGATTCCGAGTGAATCAAAAAGTTCTACCATTGGCAGCATCATGCGTCGGTCGATCTCCCGTGGGTTCACGGTCAACGGCTGAACGCTGCCTTCAATCTCCACGACCGTTTCCGGGTTCACCTCGGGTTCCGGTCCCGGATAGTCGTTCTCAAGCAGATCGATCAGCACGTCCTTGATAGCATTGAATGACATCGTGCTTCGGTTGAGAATTCGGAACCAACCGTTGTCATCCCATACAGTTGATGCAAAGCCCAGCTCCATGGTGCCGTGTGCCAGTTCACTGTAATAATCGAGGACTTCTTCATCAATGTCGTTGCGGTGGTCATAGCCAAACTCACCCATGACGACGGGAACATCGTGCCTGTATGTGAAATCCTCCAATACCGGTAACACACGGTTCTGGACATCCTGCTTCCCGGTGTGTTGTGTGCCAGGATTGTAATACCAATGGAATGTGCCCATGAGAAAGGGATCGTCACCGGCACCGGGCAGATCAATCCTGCGATCATAGGTTTCGCGAAGGAAGGATGGGCTGTTCCAGTTGGTGCCACCGATCATGAGGTTGCGGTGTTGGTGAATGCGTTCTCCGTCCAATTCAAACTCGCGTATATGCTGATGCAACTGCTTGTTCATTTCAACCACTGTGGCGATCGCCCATGGGCCGGTTCTGAGGTAGTTTTCTGGTTCGTTGAACAGCTCGAAAATCAAGGTTTCCTGGGGTGCGTCAGCAAAAAGCTCGCAGATACCGCTCCAGATGTTTTTCAGGATTTCCATGTTTTCGTCAAAATTTGCCCTGCCAATAAGGTCATCCTCTTCGTTGCCGAACCAGGTTTCATGGTGGGTGTTGATTATCAGAACAATTTCCTGAAGCCCTGCATTGCGGCGTTGGGCATTGACATCATTCAATACATAGTCGACCAAGCGTTTCACTGTTACCACGTCTGGGTGGGAAAAGTCTATGTTGCCGTTTTCGTCTGCCTTGGGGCCGGCCCGCATCCAGTTGACGGGAATGCGGATGTGCATGAATCCGGCGTCTATGGACCTGTCGATGAACATTTTGGTTGGATTCCATGCCGTGAGGTTGGTTGCCTGTGTTGTTTCAAAGGTATTTCCAAGGTTGGTCCCCAGACCCATCTTTGCGACCAGTTCTTTCGCTGTGATGGGCTCGCTGGGCTCCGTGGCGAAACCTGGGCTGGCAATTAGGAGAAATACCACACAAAGGGCGGCGCTGCTGAATATAGATTTGTTGAACATTTTTGATAGGGAGTAGGAAGTCAGGCTTCAGGGGTTACGGTAACAGTGATGGATTCAGCTGCGGACTGCATTCCATCCGAAACCTCGATTTCGAATGTATATTTTTTTCCGGCAGCCGACTCCGGAGGCGACCAACTGAAGTGCCCTGTGCTCTTCAGCTTGGCTCCTTCGGGGGCATTGATAAGCCTGAATGTAAGGGGCTGATCAGGTTCGTCAGTGTCTTTTGCAAGGGCTTGAAAGCGAATGGTATCCCCAGCAGTGACTGTTTGTGGTTTTTCCAGATCTATACTGGGAGGAGAATTGTCGATACTCTCACCAATGCGGATAACATTGGTTACCTCGTACCATTCAGCAGGGCGCGCAAAGACTTCGCTGATCAATTTCAGAGGTACCATCAAGTCTTCGTTTTCGAATACGGGAGATGCACCCAAATGAACTCGCCGTTCACCAATATGCGCAGACGGCTCCCCGGCTTTCAAGTGTAGTTTGTTTCCGTTTATTTCGGCTTGGGCTGAACCTGAATCCTGCTTCACGTTTGCTCCCAGCAGGGCAAATAGTTCCTGCAATGGTACCATCATTTGCCGGTCGATGAGGCGTGGCTTGATGTCCAGTGACTGCGCAATGCCGTTTATCTCCAGGACAGTGTCTGCATGCTGTTCTGGAATTGGACGGGGGTATTCATTATCCCTCAGTTCGATAAGAACGTCTTTGATAGGATTGAATTCTCGGGTTTGCCTATTGTAGATTTGGAACCAGCCATTGTCGTCCCATACGGTTATTGCAAAGCCTGCCTCGAGTGCCCCGTTTGCCAGTTCCCGGTAATAAGTAAGAACTTCGTCAGTAACCTCGCCCCGATGGTCATAACCAAACTCGCCCATAACAACTGGAATGTTGTGTTTGAAAGTGAACTCTTCAAGGACAGGGATGACGCGGCTGACAACATCCTCTTCACCGGTTTCTCCGGTGTCAGGATTGTAATACCAGTGGAAAGTTCCCATAACATACGGATCGTTCCCTTCGCCAGGAAGATCTACCCGACGCTCGTATGTTCTTCGCAGAAAGGCTGGACTGTTCCAGTTGGTTCCACCGAACATCAGATTGCGGTCGGCATGAACCCGCTCTCCACTGAGTTCAAATTCACGGATCAGCCGGTGCAGACGCTTGTTCATCTCAATAACTGTGGCGATTGCCCAGGGACCGGTCCGCAGATAACCGTCTGGCTCATTAAATAGCTCAAAAATCAGGGTTTCCTGGGGGTAGTGTGCAAACAATTCGCAGATCCCCCGCCAGATATTCTCCAGGATCGCCATATTGGAGTCGAAGTTGGGGCGACCAATCACGTCGTCTTCGTCATCTCCGAACCAAGTCTCGTGGTGAGTGTTGACTATGAGTATGATTTCCTGGAGTCCGGCTTCGCGTCGTTTTGGATTGATTTCGTAGATTACGTAATCGATGAGTTTTATTGCTACCTGCAATTCGTCATTGGAGTGGTCAATATTGCCGTCCGCATCGGCCTTGGGCCCGGAACGCATCCAGTTGATTGGGATACGAATGTGAACAAAGCCCGCATCGATGGCCGCATCCACAAAATCTCTGGTTGAGTCCCAGTCCCAAGGGTTTTTGTAAGCTGTTGTTTCAAACGTGTTCCCGAGGTTTGTTCCAATTCCCATTCTGGCCACTATTTCATTCGCGGTCAGTGGTTTATGCTCCGTGGTAGAGCCAGCACTTATCTGCACCGATATTAAGAACGTTGTGCAGAGCAGAGCTGGCCATCTTGTTATATTTCTGAACATCAAATTAGTTTATTTGCGGGGTTATAGGATTGCTGGGCGGAAGCCAGCTTGTTTGAAAGCACAGAATAGATGCTCACCCTTGAAGGATCGAACACAACAAAATCTAACGTGTTAGACATCATGTGCAGTCCTAAGGTGCGTCTGAAGATAAGAAAATTGAAAGGTTGGCCCTCATTTATTGTGCTCGTCGCCTCCTCTTCCTTTGCGGTCACACCACCGGTCAGCTCAGTCGGATTTCAGATCAAAATTCTCGGCTTCAATGGGATTGCGCAAACCCGCACGGTCAGTGTAATAGACCCAGTTGTTCAGGCTGCGAACATGGGCCTGGTTTGCCCTGAACTGGTAGTTATCGGCTATGGTTACTGGTTCTCCCTCTGGACCTGTGATCGTCACCGAATAGGTGAGACCTTTTACGTCCACATCTATGCGGACCACATATTCAGAATCCTCTTGATAAATGAACTCTTCATCGGCCCGGTAGCTGTTTTGGTCACGGGCATCAACCGCACCGGAGGGGGCAAAGCGAATGTTGGCTGCAAGGTCGGCATAGTGTGAAACAGAACCAAGAGACAGCCCGACAATCGCATTGGTGGGAAAACCTGTGGTACGGACGGTGAAATGGGCCGAGAACGTATCTTTCTGCTCGGGAAACGTATTGTTCTCAAAGACTGCTTCGCGGTCGATTGCCCGGTCCGGATCGAAAGAGGCAACCGTATTCTCAGGGAAGCGCCCGCATGGGCTGTCGTTGCATGTCTCTTTGTTCTTTTTCAGGTATCCGGGTGATTTGTAATCCAGCCCGGCTACACCTTCAGGGACAAACTCTCCGCCGGGAGGGCTCCCGTATTGAATGGGTTCAAAGACATGGTCCAGCTCAGGGTAGACGCCCTGGCCGCTGACTGGCTTAACCCATACATTGTCAAGGTGCCAGTTGTGGATGGAGTATGGGGCCTCCCGCTTGGCCCAGACAATCATGTAGCCGCCGCCAGTTCCTGTATCAACCTGGTAGAGGTCGACATTGCGCATATCCAGCAGCTCCGTGGGGCTGTGGCCGAATTGCAGGGGCTGCATCATCATTCCCTGGTAATCGCTGTAGCCGGTCAGGCGGTCGATGCGCAGACAGGTTGGGCCACCCCAGAACTGGAGCACGTCCGGGTGGTTGACATTTACCCAGTTGACATCGATCTCTTCCTGGCGGGACACAAGGGGGCCTACACGGACGTTCTGTAGTTGAAGGACACTTCCCGGATACTGACCATTACCCACATTGATTCCTTCGGCAAGGTCAGGGCCATGGATGAGCAGGCCCTCTATATGAAAGGTCCCCGACCAGTTCTGGATGTAGAGTCCGCGGCGTTTGTGGATGAAAGGTTCGCCCGGGTCGAAGTCGCCCGCATGGGGGATTTTGATTTCGCCGCCGATCAGCACTATGTTCCGCGCGCCATTGCCGTTGACGACCACACCACCAGTCACATCCACTCGTTCGGGCATGACGAGGATGTAGTCCCTGCCTTCC
>JBJHBN010000240.1:0-4818 GCA_050485505.1 Opitutales bacterium
ACGCTATGCAGCGTTGATAAAATCCTCCTTGGGTAGCTATGGGTAATACGGTGCGCAAACTGATCTGGCTCTACTTCTGGACAATTGTCCTTGAGGGGATCTTCCGCAAATGGCTGACACCCGGCCTTGCGAATGAGTTGCTCCTGATCCGTGAGCCGATTGTAGCAGCCTGCTACTTTCTCGCTTTTTCGGAGAATCGCTTTCCGCGTGAACGGCCCGTGATCCTCGCCATTCTTTTGGGAATCCTGGCCTTTGTTTTTTCGGGCATTCTGCTATCGGTTCCTCTGGCCGTCAGTGTCTTTGGTTTGAAAGCCTCCTTCTTGCACGTTCCGATGATCTACCTGATTCCACGTTATTTCGATCGCGATGACGTGCTGCGAATGGGTAAGTGTTTTCTGCTACTGGCAATACCCAATGCCGTACTCATGGTCATGCAGTTTGGCGCTAGTCCGGATCATTGGCTGAATGCTTCCGCAGGTGGAGGCGCAGGTCAGATGGAGGGCGCGCAAGGCCGCATCCGGGCGCCCGGACTATTTCCCTTTATCACCGGCTCCGCTCAATTCATCGCATTGGCTCTTGGTTTTACCCTCTTTGGTCTGGTTTCCAGAGAGGCATACCGGCGCAAACTGTTGTATCTGGTGTTGAGTCTGCTGGTCATTTCACTGGTTGTATCCATATCGCGGTTGGCCATTGGCAACGCTGTGGTGGTGACAGGTATGCTGGGCGTGATTGCTGTGTACAGCCGAAGTCAGAAGCTTCGAATGTTCACGAGCGTGGCGGTGCCTGTTTTGTTGGTGGCTTTGGTCGTGTCCCGATTAGAGGTTTTTGATGAGGGGGTTGAAGCCTTCGAGCAGCGGTTGATTCGAACAGGGGATATCGATGTTGGGTTAGGGGGAACCGCCTTAAATTGGTATCAACGAACTTTAAATGATTTGACCGCGGGTCTCTACCTTGCGGCTGGTGATATTTCCTTTACCGGCGAGGGCCTTGGGATGGGCACCAATGTGGCCGCACGTTTTATGACCGGAGATCTTGGCTTCCTTCTCGCGGAGGGCGAATGGGCGCGTCTTGTGCTCGAGATGGGCCCTTTGCTGGGGCTGGCGATGATTGGGGTACGTTTAGCGATCGTCTGGTTTATGCTGCAACTGAGCTTGGCTGCCATTCAGAAAGGTAACTTACTCCCGATCCTGCTGTTTGGGGCTTCCTTCCTTCTTGTCCTCAATGGCCAGTGGGGGCAAGCGACGACTCAGGGCTTTGCCGTCCTGGGGGCGGGCCTGACCCTCGCGGCCACCCGTATTCCTGAGAAAGCGACTTTAGATCCGGGAAGGAGGGGCAGGTGATTCGAGTCATTCAGGTTGGGAATTACGAAAGTGACCGCCAATTGAGCATGCAGCGCTATGCTCAATTGATGGCCGGTTTGTTTGATGAGAACGATGGCGTGAAGGTGCACAAAACATCGGCAAGACCAATTTTGAGCCGCAGGGCGCAGACGAACTCCGCATTGGAGAAGTGGGCGGGTTATGTCGATAAGTTTGTCCTGTTTCGATGCCAATTGAAACGGGAATACCGGAAGCTCAAAGCTGAGGAACCGAACACGCTTGTACATATTTTGGATCATTCCAATTCCCCATTTATTCATGCCGTGGACCCGGACTGTTGTCTCATTACTTGCCATGACCTGTTTGCCGTCGAATCGGCAATGGGCTTGCATTCCAGAAACCCGGTGCGTTGGTCGGGTCGACGCCTGCAGGGGATGATTGCCCGCGGGTTGATGCGAAGCCGTCACGTGGCCACAGTATCCGGTTTTACGCGAAAACGATTTGAGTCCCTTTTCCCTTCTTCTAGACGACAAATCGAGGTTGTGCACTCGGCCTTCGACCGCATGTTTCGTCCTCTCCCCGAAAGTAAGGCCCGTTGGAACGTAGCCAACTGGCAACTGCCTTATAGTCGACCTTGGACCTTTGCAATTGGTAATAACAGTTGGTATAAAAACCGAAGCGGATTGCTGCGAATATTTAATCAGGTATTGAAACTCTATGACGGTCCGGCGGAGCAGAGGCCAATGCTGTTAATTGCGGGCAGTCTGGCAACTGGGGAGCAGATGCGTTGGATTCGTCAAAGCAAGCTTGAGGGAGATATCCGGCATCTGGGACTGGTCAGCGATGAGGAAGTTCAGGCTTTTTATTCCTTGTCCAAAGTCATGGTCCATCCTTCCTTCTATGAGGGGTTTGGTTGGCCACCTTTGGAAGCTCAGGCTTGTGGATGCCCGGTCATTGCCGGCAATGGGGGTGCTTTGAAAGAGATCCTGGCCGATTCGGCATTGTTGGTGGATCCAACGCGCGAGCGATTGTTTGCGCAGGGCTGGAGCCGCTTGCTGCAGGATGCGGAATGGCGTCTGGCATTTAAAGAGAAGGGTCTGCGAAATGTGCGGCGCTTTTCTTTTAACCAGATGCACGACGGCTATCTGAAACTGTATCGCTCCATACTGGGCATTCAAGAGCCATGAAGCTTATCGCTTTGATTCACAGCTTGGACCCGCGCACCGGTGGAACCGTCAGGGTGGTGGTGGATTTGCAGCCACACCTGGCGGCTGAGGGTCTGGAAGTTGAATTGGTCTGCGCGGATGCGGAGAATGCAGAATGGCTGCCGGCGGTCAGGCAACTGCCCGGACTCTGTATTCATGCGCTTGGACCTTTGCACAATAGCTATGCCTATTCCCGCAAGTGGGACAGAATCCTGAAGGAGATCCTGCCGGGAGCAGACGCAGTTTTGATGCACGGCTTGTGGAAGTATCCTTTGTTGGCGGCGCGACGTGCCTGCAAGTCCATGGGCAAACCTCTGTTTGTTTATCCGCATGGTATGCTGGATCCGTGGTTTGATCGACAGTATCCACTGAAAGGGTTGAAGAAACGCTTGTATTGGATGCTGGCCGAAGGAGCTAACCTGCGTTCGGCCCGAAGGGTTTTGTTTACCGCGCCGGAGGAGGAGCGTTTGGCAAGGGAACATTGGGGCTTGGACTCCCGTCTGAGCGCCATAGCACCTATCGGCATCGAAGCCCCTTCGGAGTTCGCGGCGGCATCGGCGGGCGAGGACAAAAATAAACGGACTCTGCTGTTTTTAGGCCGCGTGGTTGAGAAAAAGGGTGTAGACTTGCTGGTGAAAGCCTTTGCCGAGCTCCCATCGACCTCAGGGCAAGCCCTGCGCCTGGTCGTCGCCGGGCCAGGAATGGATTCCACTTATGGCAATAAGGTTCGTCAGATAGCAGCGAACTCAGCGAATGCGATTGAGTTTCCGGGTATGATTGAAGGCGAGGAGAAATGGCAACTCCTGCGCAGCAGCGATGCCCTTTGCCTGCCGTCTCATCAGGAGAATTTTGGTCTGGTCCTGGCCGAGGCTCTTGCCATGGGTCGTCCGGTGCTGACCACTCATGCAGTCAACATCGCGGAGTACATTGCCCACGATCAGGCCGGTTGGGTTGAAGCAGACAATCTGGATGGGGTTCGGAAGTTGTTGCAGCAATGGCTGCAGGCAACACCACCAGAGAGCGCAACCCTGTGCCGCAACGCCCGGCGTTGCTATGAGCAAAGATTTTCCGCCGCTGCCGCTGCAAAAGGCTTATCCCGGATTCTGCGGGACATCCCGTCTTGAGATGGGCGGACGGGGCGTCTACCCTCCAGAGCGTGTGTGTGGCGGTTTTCGTCGAACTGATCCTCTAATATCAGGATTGAGAAAAGTTAAATCACTGCTAGGGTTGGCGGTAATATGTCAAATCTAGCCAAGGTAGCCTCCCCCTGGTCCGTGCGAACCCGGATGCGCATGTTACTATGGGGTTTGGTTTGGTTCACATTTTGTCATTGGACCCCAAAACCTTTTAATGGTTGGCGTTTGTTGTGGTTGAAGGTGTTCGGGTGCCGGATTGTGGGAAGGCCTTTTGTACACCAGCGGGCACGGATCAACCTTCCTTGGCATGTCGAGCTTCAGGATAGGAGTTGTATTGGCGACAGGGCTAATCTCTACGCCCTTGACCATATTTTAGTAGGGGAAGGTGCCATCGTTGCCCAAGAGGCATATCTGTGCACGGGTGACCACGATTTGACACATCTGGAGAAGCCGCTTGTGACAAAACCAGTTCACATTGGCGCAAATGCTTTTGTGGGGGCTCGTGCGTTTGTGCTGCCGGGAGTCCATATCAGGAGCGGAGCGGTGGTTGGAGCGGCTGCAGTTGTCACTCGGGATGTCGAAGCAGGGTCGCGTGTAGCCGGGAATCCGGCGCGGAGGATTGGTGATGCCTGAAGGATCGAAAATCCCTTTGTCGGTAATTTTGCCGGTGAAAAATGAAGTTGTTAACCTTCCTCGTGCATTGGCTTCTGTTGCCTGGGCCGACGATATCTGGGTCGTGGATTCGAATTCGACGGATGGCACTCAGGAAGTGGCGACGGAGTTGGGGGCTAAGGTGATACAGTTCGAATTCAATGGCCTGTGGCCAAAAAAGAAAAACTGGGCACTCGAAAACCTTCCATTGAAAAATGAATGGGTGTTGCTGCTGGACGCCGATGAAGTAATGCCCGCTTCGGCCCGCGAGGAGATTGTTGCGATCGTGAGCGATCCACAAAACCCAGTGGATGGATACTGGATCAACCGCCGGTTTTGCTTTATGGGGAGGTGGATGCGGCATGCCTACTATCCAAACTGGAATTTGCGGTTGTTTCGACACCGCAAGGGACGCTTCGAGCGTCTGGCAGCAGGCAATACCCGCAGTGGTGACAACGAGGTTCATGAGCATGTTTTGTTGGACGGCTCCTCCGGTCGCTTAAAGGC
>JBJHBN010000241.1:0-4814 GCA_050485505.1 Opitutales bacterium
GAAATGGGCGGCGACTGCCTGAACACCGGCTGTGTGCCTTCCAAGGCGCTGTTGGCCGCAGCAAAACGCGCACAGATGCACCGAAAAGGCGATATCCGTGGCGTCGCGCCCAACGAACCCGAAATCGACTTTGCCGAGGTTAAGGCCCATGTGATCGATACCATCGCACATATCGCACCCAACGACTCGGTAGAGCGCTTCGAAGATCTGGGCGTGCAGGTCATCAAGGCCCATGCCCAATTCATCGGTCCGGATATTGTTGCGGCAGGAAACCAGCAAATTCGGGCGCGGCATTTTGTGATTGCCACCGGCTCAAGCCCCGCTATCCCCCCTGTTCCCGGTCTGGAACCGGACCGGGCACTGACCAACGAAACCATCTTTGCGCTTAAAGAAAAGCCGGAACACCTTCTGATTATCGGCGGCGGGCCAATCGGGGTTGAGATGGCCCAGGCTCATCGGCGTCTGGGCTGCCAGGTCAGCGTGCTCGATATGGGGCCACTGCTGCCGCGCGATGATCCGCATAGCGTGGAGATTCTGCGCCAGTGTTTGCGCGACGAAGGCGTGATTATCTACGAACAAATCCGTATCCGGGAAGTCAGGCACGCCAATCAGCAGGTCCACCTCATCGTTGAACAGGAAGGCGAGATTCGGGAGATCACTGGCAGCCACCTGCTGGTAGCGGCAGGACGCAAGCCCAATACCGAGCACCTGGGCCTGGATAAAGCGGGTATCGAGTACGACAAGACCGGCATCAGAGTGAATGCTGGACTTCGTACCAGCAACAGTCGGGTGTTCGCCATCGGCGATATTGCGGGAGGCCCCCAGTTTACCCATGTGGCCGGCTATCACGCGGGCATTATCATCCGCCATATTTGCTTCAAAATGCGCTGGGCCAAAACGGACTACAGTGCGCTTCCCTGGGTGACCTACACCGAGCCCGAACTGGCTCAGGTGGGCCTGACCGAATCTGCGGCACGCAACCAATTTGGCGACAAGATCCGGGTGGTGGAATGGTCGTTCACAGAGAACGACCGCGCTATCGCCGAGCGCACAACCAAGGGGCTGATTCGCGTGGTCACAACCAGCAACGGACGAATTCTGGGCGTATCCATTGTCGGCCCCGATGCCGGTGAACTTATCGGCCTCTGGGTGCTGGCAATTTCAACTGGCCAAAAAATCAGCGCCATAGCAGGCATGATTGCGCCCTACCCCACCTTGAGTGAGGTAAGTAAGCGTGCAGCTGGCGCCTGGTATACAGGATCCCTTTTCAGCCCACGCACCCGGCGGATTGTCAGGCTGCTGCAAAAGCTCCCGATCTAGAGGAGCGACAGTTACACAAAATCGAGGGGGTTGCGGGCCATGCTTCAGAATAGGGAAATCGCCGAATTCCTGGAGTCTGTACCAGTTAAAACAGCGTTCTGTTTAGTTTTCTTAAGTTTCGATAATTTCTGAAGGATATCTGTCCAAGAGTACGTGATCGTACTTGACGTTACGCTTGATTAAGTATCCAATTCGAGTTCGGAACATTAAAGGGAGAGACCCCCATGAAAACCAAACTTTTTTTCACTACTTGTGCTGCAACGCTGATCCTGGCGGTCAGCCAGGCTTGGGCGCATCATTCCATCGGAGCGATTTTTGACACCAGCAAGTCCGTGCAGGTTACCGGCACCCTGACCGAGATGCGCTGGATCAATCCGCATGCCTATTACCTTGTCGACGTGGCCGAAGGTGATCAAGTCGTCCAATACCGCTTCGAAGGTATGCCGCCGGGCATGATGCGCTCACTGGGAATGTCCCGTGACGTCTGGACCAGCAACATCGGCAAGGAGATCACCGTTCAAGGTATCGGCGCACGTAATGGCGATCCCACACTCGCGTTCGGGCTTGTGGTGACCTTTTCCGACGGTGTGACTTGGGAGCTTTTCCCGCCAGAATCAGAGTTCTGATCCAACTACCGGACTACTGGAGATGATAATTAAAAACTTTCACTCAATGGGCGCCTTTCTGGTTGCGGTCGCACTGACACCCCTTGCATTCAGCCAACCGTCCCCGGAGGCAATTGCCCGCATGGAAGCCGCAAGAAAGGCGGCTATTGAGGAAGCGGCCGCCAAACCCACACCCAAACTGGCCAACGGCAAACCCGATCTATCCGGGTTCTGGACCGTGCCGAGCAGTGGTGGAAATCCCTACTTTGCCAACAGAGGGCCAGAGGTCAGCGAGGATGGGAGCACTGTCAGGCTCGCCTTTCCCGTTCCAATCGGGGGCACAATCGAGGCGGACATTCGCAACGTTGCAAATCGGTGGGAGGCGGAAAAGGACAAGCGCCCGGTATACTTGCCGGCCTATCAGGCACAGGCCAGGGACAACTTTGATCGCGCTGACCTGCTAGATCCCTCGTATCGGTGTGCTAATCCCGGTGTGCCACGCCTGGGTGCACCCAGCGAGATCGTTCAGACCCCGAACGCGGTCTATCTGCTCTATGCGGGACAGGTCAATCATTTTCGTATCGTTCCCACCGATGGTCGTGAACACGATCCGACCAAGGACGCCATGTTCAACGGTGACGCCATCGGATACTGGGAAGGTGACACCCTGGTGGTCGATGTCCGCAATA
The DNA here is from genome assembly GCA_050485505.1 of Opitutales bacterium. GTDB lineage: Bacteria > Verrucomicrobiota > Verrucomicrobiia > Opitutales > Oceanipulchritudinaceae > JAFIGG01. Next base: position 2,615 of record JBJHBN010000241.1, read on the forward strand.
TCGACCCCACCAGCTGGCTGGATCGGGACGGATCCTTTCACAGCGGCGGACTTCACGTCATTGAGCGCTTTACCCGCACGGGTAATAGCCTGCGATACGAAATGCGGGCTGAGGATCCCATCTTTGCCCAGCCCTTCATCGCCCAACCCGTCACTCTGGTACTGGGTGAGCCAGGGAGACATATTGAAGAGGCCTATCCCTGTATCGAGCTAAGTCTTGACAATATGGTGGGCACAGAGCGGCACTGATCGCCAATCAACCCTCCATTCCTCCTAAAAGGGCCGGCAAGATGCCGGCCCTTTGCATTTTTTGGCCAATCTTGTGAATCAGGCTTGCGGCCCCAAATTGTGCTGGGGCCTCCCGTCTGTCGGGTGCGGAACCCGACATCTGAACGGCTTTCCATTACAATGAAACGATAAAAAAAACCGGACTCACAAGGATTACCATGTCCCTATTCAAGGCCTATGATTTACGCGGGCGCGTTCCGGAAGAACTCAACGAGGATATTGCCTACAGGATAGGTCGCGCCTATTGCGATATTTATCATCCGGTAAAAGTGGCAGTAGGCTACGACATCCGTAACGAGAGTCCTGCGATTTCCGGCGCCTTGATGAAGGGGCTGACCGAGGGCGGCGCGGATGTCATGAATATCGGTCTGTGCGGGACCGAGGAGGTCTATTTCGCGACCTTCCACCACCAGCTTGATGGCGGCATTATGGTCACCGCCAGCCACAATCCGCGCGGACACAACGGTATGAAGCTGGTCAAGCACCAGGCGCGACCCATCAGCAGTGACAGTGGCCTGTTCGACATACGCGACCGGGTAGAACGCGGTAACTTCAGTAGTCCCGTAGCGATCGGAAAGGTTCAGAGCCATAAGGACAAATCAGACTATATCCGCCATCTGCTGGACTATGTTGACCACCATCAGCTCAAGCCGCTGAAAATCCTGGTTAATCCGGGTAACGGTGGGGCCGGCAGGATTATTAAATGGCTGGAGCGCCGCCTTCCTTTTCAGTTTGTCTATATCAACGAAGATCCGGACGGTAATTTCCCTAACGGAGTACCCAATCCGTTGCTTAAGGAAAACCAGCAAGTTACCGCAGACGCGGTAATAACACGCAAAGCCGATCTGGGGCTCGCTTGGGACGGCGATTTCGACCGCTGTTTCTTTTTTGATCACACCGGCCGCTTCATTGAAGGCTACTACCTGGTTGGCCTGCTGGCAGAGATGGCCCTGATCAAGTCGCCGGGATCAACGGTAATTCACGATCCTCGCCTGATCTGGAACACCCAGGACATCATCAGGGAGATGGGTGGTCGCGCCGTGCAGTCAAAATGCGGCCACGCCTTTATCAAGGAAATTATGCGCAACGAGGACGCGGCGTATGGTGGCGAAATGAGCGCACACCATTATTTCCGCGAATTCTCCTATTGCGACTCGGGCATGATTCCCTGGCTGATGATTACCGAACTCATGTGCCGGACAGGGAAAAGCCTCAAGTCCCTGGTGGACGAACGCATCAAGGCCTATCCCTGCAGCGGCGAGATCAACTTTCGGGTGCAGGATGCCAATACGGTTATTGAGCGTATCCAGGGATACTATCAGCAATTGGGGGGCACACTGGACAGCAGCGATGGCATCAGCTTCTCTTTCGCTGAATGGCGCTTCAATTTGCGTGCATCAAATACCGAGCCACTGATTCGGCTTAACGTGGAATCCCGTGGCGATGAATCCCTGGTGGATGAAAAGGTTGATGAGTTAAGGCGCCTGATTCAAGCCTAGTCTCGAGTAGAGGAAACCATATCGTGCGCAGAGTTTTCCTTCCCCCCGCCACCCGTCAGCGCTGAAGCCGCAATTGTCACGTTAACAATATCTTCGGCGCTACAGCCGCGAGACAGGTCCATCCAAGGCCGGGCAAGTCCCTGCAGCAAGGGGCCTACCGCTTTGGCTCCGGCCAAACGCTCGGTGATCTTATAGGCGATATTGCCGGAATCAAGATCCGGAAAAATGAATACGTTGGCTCGTCCGGCGACCTCGGAGTCTGGGGCCTTGCGTGCCGCAACCTCGGGAACGAATGCAGCGTCAAACTGTAATTCCCCGTCGATCTTCAGTTGAGGGCTTGCCGCTTTCGCAAGCTTCAGTGCCTCACGTACCTTGGTGACGCGGGGATGCTTGGCTGACCCCATGGTCGAGAAG
>JBJHBN010000242.1:0-4774 GCA_050485505.1 Opitutales bacterium
TTCCGGCTGTCCGTGCGGACTGGATTCGTGAACGGGACGATGTTGAGGCGATCGAAGGCCGTGTCGCCAGACCCGAGGACGATGGTTACCTCTCTGCCGAGCACCGGGCGAAAGCTTTTGAAAAGTCTGGCAAGGGCAAGTTGATCCCCTTTGACCGTAGCCAGCGCACAGTGCTGCGGGCTAAAAAAGGTCAGTGCGTGACCCAACTGCATTACGCGCGGCAGGGCATCATCACCCCGGAGATGGAGTTCATTGCAATTCGCGAAAATATGAAGCTGCAATCGTTGCGCGAGGACCTTGAAATGGGGCCGCAGTTTGCCAGCAACGACCTGCGCAAGCAGCATCCGGGACAGTCCTGGGGTGCTGCTATTCCGAAAGAGATCACGCCTGAATTTGTTCGCTCGGAAGTGGCCCGCGGGCGTGCCATCATTCCGGCAAACATCAATCACCCGGAACTCGAGCCGATGATCATCGGCCGTAATTTTCTGGTGAAAATCAACACCAATATCGGTAACAGTGCGGTGGCCTCGTCGATTGAAGAAGAGGTCGAAAAAATGCGCTGGTCGGTCAAATGGGGAGGGGATACCTTGATGGACCTGTCGACCGGCAAGAACATCCACCAGACCCGCGAGTGGTTGATTCGCAACTGTCCGGTGCCTGTTGGGACTGTGCCGATTTACCAGGCGCTGGAGAAGGTCAATGGCCGCGCCGAGGAGCTGACTTGGGAGATGTTCCGTGACACGCTGATCGAGCAGGCTGAGCAGGGAGTGGACTATTTCACCATTCACGCCGGCGTGTTACTGCGCAGTATTCCAATGACGGCCCGGCGCATGACGGGTATCGTTTCCCGCGGAGGCTCAATTATGGCCAAGTGGTGCCTGGCCCACCACAAGGAGAATTTCCTCTACACACACTGGGACGACATCTGCGACATCATGGCCGCATACGATGTATCGTTCTCAATCGGCGATGGCCTGCGCCCGGGTTCGATTGCGGATGCCAACGACGAGGCCCAGTTCAGCGAGCTCAAGGTGCAGGGCGAATTGACCCGTCGCGCCTGGGAAAAGGGCGTTCAGGTAATGAACGAGGGCCCGGGTCACGTGCCGATGCACATGATCCAGGAAAACATGGAAAAGCAGCTGGAATGGTGCGGTGAAGCGCCTTTCTACACGCTCGGGCCCTTAACCACCGACATCGCGCCCGGATACGACCATATTACAAGTGGCATTGGCGCGGCTCTGATCGGTTGGTATGGAACGGCGATGTTGTGCTACGTGACCCCGAAGGAGCACCTTGGTCTGCCGAATAAGGACGATGTGCGCGAAGGCGTCAGCGCCTACAAGATTGCTGCGCATGCGGCAGACCTGGCAAAGGGTCACCCGGCTGCGCAGTATCGCGACAACGCCCTGTCCAAAGCCCGCTTCGAGTTCCGCTGGGAAGACCAGTTCAATCTCTCCCTCGACCCGGAGAAGGCCCGTGAGTTTCACGATGAAACCCTACCGCAGGAGGGTGCAAAAACAGCGCACTTCTGTTCCATGTGTGGGCCCAACTTCTGCTCCATGAAAATCACTGAAGACGTGCGCAAATACGCCGCCGAACGGGGAATGGACGCGGAAGACGCCTTGTCGGAGGGAATGAAGGAAAAATCCGAGGAGTTTCGCAAACAGGGCGGCAAGGTTTATTCCTAAACCCGTAGAAAGTAGCCCGTCGCTTCAGCGTCGGGACCAGAACCCAAGCCAGCGCCAAAGCCCCGGTCCTCAGCCTGAAGGCAGAGGACCAGGGAAGCCTGGTTACTGTGTGCGGTTGGGTGGTCGAACGGCAGGCAGTGTAGCGGAATGACGACAGTCATTTCGGTCGCGCATCAACACTACTCCTGAATTTCGGTCCGCGGATCATCCTCCTCCAATAACTCGCCGATGAAGCGCAGGCTCTGCATCATTGCGTTGTTCCATTCGGATACCCAGTTGGTGCTCATAAAGCGACCAACCTCGAAGCGGTGCAAGCTGTCTGCTCCCACTTCGACGCTCCGTGGGCGGCTTGCAAATGGACCACTCGGGCGATCGCCGGGACCCAGGATTTCACTCCAGGCGCGTTGGGCAAGGTCCTCGTCCTCGGTGAGGTAGGCTGCGAATGCACTGAGCCTTGAATAGTAGGTGGGTAGGGTTCGGCTGGTGGCAACATCGACGCCAATGGCTTCAGCGCGGGCATCTCTGTCCGCATTGAACCACTTGGAATAATCGATCCAAGCTTGTTTGTAGCCGGGAACATCGAACAGTTCGAGGATCTCAGCCGCAAACTCGGGGTAGCCAAATACCATGTTGAGGTGGGACATGTTGCCTACGTGCTGGTCCGGGCTGCGGGTCACCATTTTTCCGGTTTCCATATCCACGTAGGTGTCGACGCTGAAAAATCCGAACGGCATTTCAGCGACGGATTCCAGATAGTTTTCCAGACGGTCGCGGTACTCCGTGTTTTGTGTCCGTTCCCATTCTATTAGCCAGCCCATGCCGATGATGCCCATGTTCATGCCAACGCCTTGTGGCATGTCGCGGGGATCCCACTCTTCACCTTCTTCGCGCATGGTCTTCGAAAACCAGTCGTAGGTGATGAGGGTCTTGTAGGCATCGAGTTGATCCCGGAGTTGGTCGCCGACTCGCTCGTCTGCCGTCAGGTAGTAAAAATAGCGACGGTAGACAGGCGTGCTGATGCGCAGCTGCTTCATGCCATCGCCCCAGTGCTGGACGTGGTGACGTGTTCCAAGCAGTGCCTGAGGGCCTATGTGATAGACGTCCACCTCACCGGTATGGCGAGTCATGGCCTCGGCAAAACGGAACACATCCGCGCGGCCGCTGCGGAGGAACTTGGTCCAAAGCCAGATATCCGGCGAAAGCTCCGAGTTGGCCCAACCGTAGCCGCCGACATCGTAGCGCCACATATTGCGGTCGGGGTCGAACGAGTGGATGACGTCACCAAAATCCCAGAAGCCATACCAGCGGTGTGCTTCGCGTTGGTCGACATACAGCTCGAAGGCATGGTCGAGCATATCTTCGATTCGTGACAGCGTTGGCGTCGAGCGGTCCGGCAAGGTCCACAGGGCGCCGAATACCCGGCTCTCCAGAATCTGCTCCGGAGCCACCGCCAGCAGCGGAGGGGCCATGCTGTCCTCGGCGTATTCCAACAGTGCCTGACCAGAAGGAGTGGAATCGGTAATCCACAGATTGACTTCTGAGGTGCGGGCGACCCCGTAAGGCGTTCCCATGCCTTCCTTGTAGTCTTCGTAGGTAATCGCCATGCCACCCTGGCGCTCCTGATGAAGAGTTTCCATGCCCAGTCCGTCATGATAAAAGCCCAAATCCATTGCCTTGGCTTCTGGCGCCCAGAACCACAGTGTGGTTTCGGCTCTTTCGGAATTGGCGTTGCGGATATCGATCTGAGAGGGATGGCTCTGCCAGAAATCCTTCATGCCGAAAGCCACTCCACCTGTAACTCCGCCGACGTAGCCCATGCCGGAAGCTCGGGTTCCTCCCGCGGAACGGATCCAGCCGTGACCCGGAGCTGTGCGTTTTCTGATTTCAAACCCATCGGCATTGATTTGAGATAAAGTGAAATCTCCCCAGGTAGGAATGTACTGGAATCGATCCGTGACCCGCGGGTCCCAGCTGTCTTCTGGTGGCAAAGGTTGGCCTTCGACCTGCAGGCGTCGCACCTCTGCTCCCGGATCCCGGCGCAGGCCGGTTACGCCCATTACGGCTTCGGCCCAGAGTCCACCTTCCGCGCTGGAGAAGCGAATATGGCGATTGTAGAGCTTGTCCTCCATTGGAACGTCAAAGCGCACACCAAGTCCACGAATGAAATCCTTATGCTCATCCACGTCGTAGATGAAGGTGTGCACCATACGAATGTTGGCGCTGTCGGCGTAGAAGTAGAGGCGGACAATAAATGGCAGGATCTCCCTGTTTTCACCGGCGTGCATGCCTTCAATTTTAATCACGGAACGGATCGGGCCCTCCTGCTCAAGCTCGACTGAGCGGATCTTGCTTTCGAAGGATTCAACCACGAGTGCCTCCTCTGAGGGCTCGCTGCGCCGATTTTGATTGAGTGCCACCAGCCTGCCGCCGGTCAAAATCTCTCCGCCGTTGCGTGATACATAAGGAATCAGGACATTTCCAGACTTGGCCACCTGTGCCTGAATTAAGCCGGTGTCGATTGAAATGAAATCTCCGTCCTGGCGGACATGAATAGCCTGCGAAGGCTCATGCTGGTCGCTGGAAGGTGCCAGAGTGAATTTGTCGGAGACCTGCTCGCGCGGACCGACCGCGACCGCTGACCACTTGATCGATCCATCCGGCCAGTAGGCGAGTGGCCAAACCTGCGCCGGGACGACTTCGTTGTCTTCGGAGCGCAAAATCAGTGCGGTATCTTCCTGAACAGAGCCTTTGGGCCAGGGCGTTCCAAAAGTGGTCCCCATTACTGGAGAGCTTTGATTGTCCTCCAACCAGCGAAGTTCGCGGGGTTCTGCAGCGTAGGCACCGTGCGCAAGGCAGAGCAAAAGGGAGACAATAAGGGCTGGGGTTAATAGCTTTCTCATAAGGCCCAGTCTCAACGTCGCCAACAGCTTTTTCAACCCGTACCGGGGTCTGCCAGTAAGATGAAAATGGTCGGGCTGAGAGGATTCGAACCTCCGACCCCTTGCACCCCATGCAAGTGCGCTACCAGACTGCGCTACAGCCCGCCCGAAAGGGCAAAATGAATCGGCGAAAGCGTGGCTTAGGTC
>JBJHBN010000243.1:0-4761 GCA_050485505.1 Opitutales bacterium
GTCCGTGTATTCGACCCGGCGGACATAGTCGGATACGCCCGTCTCCTCCCGTGATTGTTTGGCCGTCAACAAGGCACGATCAATCAGCTCCCGCAGCAATACCAGGTGTTCCTCGCCAAACAAATAGACCTGGTGGGCATCGAGGTAATAGCGCAGCCATACAGCGCTGCCCGGCTGATACATCCAGAGAAATTCCGCCACCGAGAAAAAGTGCCGCATGGTCTCGCCAGCCGGACCGTAATACTGTTCAAAATACTCCTCCACCAAAGACTCCGGATTCGCATCAACATCGTCGAGCAGCTGGGCCGCCAGCCAAGTGGTATGTCCATCATAGGCCCACAATGGAGATACTTGCGAAAAATAGGCACGCGCACCCGCCTCGTAAACAGCCGGAATACTGTCTGCCACGATTCCGGTCAGCGACCTGGGTATCAGAAATCCATAACCAAAGATGTAATCCCAGGTGCCAATGATTTCAGGCCCCGCCTCCGACCAAGCTTCAACCAGCGCCAGGTCCTCGTCATGAAAAGCGGAGTCATACCACTGGGTTCGATCAGCCGTGAGGTAAGGAATGATTTTTGGATGCACAGGAAAATCCGGCACATTCTCCCAGCTGAGATACGCCAGAGCGCCCAGGTATCTGTCCGGGAAAACCTCTCCCACCCGATCGGCCACACGGTTTGAAAAATGGAACACGTGGTTACTGTAGTCCGGATAGCGGCGGAAATACCGATCTGAATCAAACCACGGATAATCGTCCGGGAAGTGGCCAAACTCGAAGCTATCATTGGCTCCAATTGAAACACTCTTCAGGTCCGGTTGGGACTCGAAGCGCTCGATCACGGCCTCGGCGATTCGCTCCACCACTTCCTCCTCAGAAAGATCCGGGTGATCGTTAAAGCCACTCACGTGGGGATAAGGCGGGCGCATCGGCTCGCCTTGCGGATCCTTCGCAAACCATTGTGGATCTGTATCAAAATGCTCCGGTCGGATAATCCGGAAATGGGCGTGGTTGAAAGTGAACTGCTCAAACAAACGGTTCCCAGCCGCCCAGTTTTGCTCGGCCTGCCCATAGCGCGCACGGCCAATGTCGTGCAAGTTGCGGGTGATGTACCGGCGTCCTTGCGGACGCACCTCCAGCCAATTCCCAAAGGGCATGGGCGACTCCTTGGTAAGCACCGAATATTCGCCAGGAACGTAGTGCCGGAAGCCCCACTCCTCGTGCAGCCAGCGGTAGATTTCCGCCACCAGATCCTCCCGTTCCAGCAGTTCCGCATCCAGCACCAAGGCAGCCGCCTGAGAAGGCTCCCCGAGCAAAGGTATCCAGCGCAGACGCAGCTCCTCTCCATAGTGATCCCGCAACACCGGAACCGCCTCGACCAGGGCCTCCCGCACAGAATCTGGAGCCAGACGCGAAATATAAAACCGGGCATCAGCCACAGCTGAACTCAACACCCACAGTGCAAGCACACCGAAAATCCATCGCATCCTCCGAAGATTTGAATCAATGGCCAACGGGCGCAACCCTGAAAGGCATTCACCGTGGGATCAGTTCCCTAACTCCAGACTGGCCAACACCTGTTCAAAAGCCGGTAGATCCCGCTCATAGTAGTATCGCTCGGGTGCCGAAAACGTTGCACGATAATACCGATCGCCATGAATAAATGCGTAGTAGCTCACGCCAATCCGCAATCCTGAGGACGACCGGTATCGGTAGGCAAGGTGAGCTGCATCAAACGATCCGACTTTTCTCAGTGCCAGCTCGTCAAACTCCAGCTGATCCAGACCCGAATTAGCCGTCAAGCTCTCCCGCACCAGGTCCACCAAATCCACCAACAGCGTCTCCTCAGACAGCTCATCTCCCGCTTCTTTACTCGCCTCTTCGATGGACAAGTCGAGGATGCGTATAGTCTGCATGTTCAAGCCGTCGCGGGTCAATGTGATACCTGAACCCCGATTGAAATGCATCCAGCCTGCGGGTGCATGCACCGAATAATCTTCACCTCGGTTACTAACGCGCGTTCCCCCTTCGACCCAGATGGGAGAATCGCAGCCAGCTATGAGAAGAATAAAAAAGGTCAGTCCTGCAAAAACACGCACCCTGACATGCTTCAATTGAGCGCAATGGAACAGTTTCATAAATCTATATAGGTTTGAATGATCGAGTAATCGGAAGCGTTCGGCTCCAACTCCAGGTATCGCCTCAAGTGAATAACGGCCTGCTCCGCGTCACCTGAGCGCCGCAGCATCAGCCCCAGCGAGCGATGCGCAGCGGAATGCTGATCATTCGCTTCAATCGCCGTCCTGTAATACTGCTGAGCCGCAGTGAGGTCCCGGTCTTCCGGAGAGCGCCGCAACCATTCGGCCCGCAGAAAGGCGAGCTCAGCAGGGTCGTGTCCAAGTGATTCCGCACGATCAATCGCATCCGGAACCAGTTTAAATCGACCCGCGTATAAATCCAATTGAATCGAATTCAGCTGGTGAGGCCTGATACGCTCCTGAAAGCGTTCCGTGTTTGTATAACCCCCAGATGCACGGCCTCCGGCCGACAGGCTCTGTTTCTGCAGACGTTCGAAGTTCTCGATTCGCTGCCGTAAGCCAGGATGAGAAGCAAAATAGTAGGGCTCCTTGATATCCAGCATTTCCATCTCCTCCAGGAGAATCTCAAACAGCTTTGGGGCCTCAGTCACATCGTACCCGGCAGTTTGCAAACGTTTCCAGCCAACCTCATCAGCTTCGGTTTCCAACTCGCGGGAGTAACCGGCAATCGCAGAACGGCTGGCGTAACCTGAGAACAATCCGCCAATGCCGCTGGTCCCTATCGTCAACGTGTTGTGAAACAAACTTTGGTTTCTGAATTGCCGAAGCGAGCGCAAACCGTGGCGATGACTGGAATGACTGATTTCATGGGCCAAAAGTGTTGCCAATTGCGCCTCATTTTCCATCCGCGTCAAAAGCCCGAGGTGCACGAAGATAACTCCATTCGGATATGCAAACGCATTGAAGCTGGGATCTCTAATCACCTCCACTCTCGGCGTCAGGTAATCGATTTCATCCTCAGACATCAGGCTGAACAGAACCTCATTCAGGTACGCTCTGAGCTCGGGATCCTCGATAACATAGCCGCTTTCCTGCCACCGGTTCTGCGCAGCCACCGATTCCTCCCACATTCTGGCTTCGTCTGGTTCCAAGTTTCCAGGAGCCTGCACACCATCTGTCCAGGCGGGTACACGCGTATTCTGGCAGGCGACCAACCAGACCAAAAGCCCCAAAATGGGTAAGATCTGCTTCATCAGAGGTCCGGAAATTCTTCCAATAAACTCGCCAAGGCAGCTTTCGCGCGTTCAGGATCACGCATATCTGCAGCAGCCTGAGGTACTTTCATCCAGAGGATATCACCATTTCTATCGATCAATGCAGCACTGAGGTAAGTGCCCCCTGGTGCCGGAATCACAGCCACACCAGTCACGCCGCCAGCAAGCATTCCCAAGGCCATCATGGCCCGGCGGCCACCTGTCGAATACAGTGAAATACCTTCTATTAAAAGCAGCGCATCGCCACCTGTGTAATCCAGAATGCGGTCAATGCTGCCAACCGAGTATTCAAATCGCTCCAATCGTCCGGGGAACTGGTCCACTGGACGGACAAAGACATGCCTGGCCACGCTGACACGGATACTCTGGTAGAGAAGATGAATCTCTTCGAGTTCGTCCTGAACATCCTCCGGAATCGAGCCTTCGATTAAAGCAATGTCGCCAAGAGAACGCTTATTCGCAACCGCATTCAACATGTTTTGAGCTCCCTGCTCAGTCCATTCATCGTGTTTTATCGACTCTCCGCCGGCCGTTAATTGAAAGACCTCAATGTGCGGGGCCAGATAGGCCACATGCTCCATTTCCGCGTAACGCTGCTGAAACTCGGGATGCCTCGCGGAATTGGGAACCGTCTCGCAACCCACCCACAGAAGGGTCACAAACAATAATAGGTGAGCCGTCAACTTTGACATATTTATCACTTTTTAAGACCACGGATAGTCTCAGGAAAGTACTCAGTCAATCGCAAACAGGCACCACCTAGAGCGATTTCCACAAATCATCCACCAGGTCATTGCTCAAGCTATTGGAAGCCACATCAGGTCGACTAAAAAGGTCCCGCTGTTCGGCGAAGTAATCCACAGCCCCAATTCCTAGCGGGCGTTCCAGCTCAAACTCAGCCGCCAGTCGAAGCAGAGCGCGCAGGCCGACAAGGGATTCGAAAGATGAAGACAGGATCACCTGTTTCGAATGGGCTGCAATTGCCTTACGGCATTCATCGAGACTGCCGAAGACGGACGGCTTCAGCACGAGAATTCCCGGCCATTGCAACTGCTGCGTCCATTGTTTCCAGCTATCGACGGAGCTGACGGATTCATCCAAGGCCAGAGGCAGGCTGTGGTGCAATGCTTTTAGGGCCGGAACCTGCTTGAGGGACAATGTGGGTAGCAAGGGTTGCTCCAGGCATTCGATCTTCGCTTCTCCGGCAAAACAGGCCACCCATGCCTCGAGCGTTTTCAGGTCCATGGATCCGTTTGCATCCAGACGCAGCTGAAAACCATCGGGTAGCGTGGCCTCACGATTAACTCTTGGAAGTCGAACATTCCGTGAGGCCAAGTTTTGTGTGCAACGCACAGGGAAATGCACAGGGATTCGGCGAGGCCAGGCGGGCTCGGCCCGGCACCTGGGGCCCCGGGATTGCCTAGTCGGGTGACCCAAGGGCCTATAC
>JBJHBN010000244.1:0-4756 GCA_050485505.1 Opitutales bacterium
GGGTAACATCGATTTCGTGTGGAGTTTCTGGGGGCATCGCCAGCCATCAGCAGCCTCTTGGCCGACTGGCGGCGATGCCCGCAGTTCACTAATTCTTATGAGTGACGCTGATGCTGAGTTACTGACTCAGCTGAGCGTCCGCACGACCCAAGGATGGAGCGGGACAATTGATGGCCCAAGAGTCCAGCTAAAAGCCAGGGAACTCGCACGCCTTCTCATTCATCTGCCTCCCGAGATTCCTCAGGGAGACGTTCTGCAAGTCCGCATTCAAATGCAGTCGCGGAGAAACATACCGGAACTACGCATTGTGCATTTCAGTGTAGGCAAATTGGAACCAGTCACGCTGGAGCCCGTTCCTTCACAATCCCCTCACACTTCAAAGCACATTGAAATAGCTGGTCGCACGAGCGCGGATTCGCAAGTGAAGGTCAAGGCCTTCGATCCGAGTGGACGTCAATTTACTGAATTCGATCTACAGGCATCCGAAACCGGTGAGTTTTTTATACGCGCTCCGCGTTCAGCGCTGCCAGCTGGTCCAATCAAACTCCGTGCAGGCATCGTCGAGTCTGATCAAACCGTCGCTCGCTGGGCAAACGATGTACGAGTATATGTCTACCCGGATCTCAAACCAAGGCACCAACTGCCCATGGTTCGGAGAGAGGGTCGCCATCTCCTCGTCGACAATAAGCCTTGGGCATTCATGGGATTGAACTATACCCATTTTCTACTGGGATTCGCCCGCAATCCGGACTTCGAGACGGTTGCCGAAGATTTTCGTAAATACGCCGACTGGGGCGTAAGCGTTATTCGAATCCCACTGCATCTAGGCATGTTTCAACCGCGTCCAGGTGTGTTTCCGGACGATCCAGAATACGCCACGATCATTCGGTCACACGGGCTCGATCACCGATTTTTCGAATTGTTCGACTACGCAGTGGCTGTCGCCGGCCACCATGGCATCCGTATTGTCCTGGACTGGCACGAAATGCCTACTGACCCCTACCGTTATTTCGTCGGTGGCAATAACCACGATGCTGGGACAGGACGCCCCGGCACAGGGATTGCCTGGCTCTACGACCAGGATAAGCAATCCGCCAAAGGACCAGGTGACCAGGCTTTTGTTCAGGCAATCGCCGACACCAATCGCTGGCTCGCGCGTCGATATAAAGGCAATGGAAATATCTTTGCTTTTGAAGCTCCATACAATGAACCGCACAGCATCGAAGATTCGGCTGAATTTGCCTGGCGACAAATCACCATCGCAAGCATTCGACCGATAGTCGCCGAAGATCCAGAGCGTCTGACATTTGGAATGCCGCCAGCATGGGGCCACAGCAATGTTCTACCCTCCGTCACCTGGCTGCTCCCCGATGAGATGGATGGAATGACACCGCACCACTACCTCAGCAACGGGCCTATCCCCTTCCGAGAGGATGCCAAGGAGCGCAAAGAGCCTTGGCTGGCCCGGGACAGGTCCGCAACATTTGATCACAGCTTCTACGCGGTCAGCTTGCCTCACAGCGCCGCACCCTACCCGGTGTGGAATGGCGAATCCGGGGAACACGGATACCAATCGTTCCTGCCCGAACTCAGTCACCGTGAAGCTGCCTCATTTATGATCGAGGCACAGACGGTGCAAGCCTGTGCAGCTGGCTGGACAGGTTCACTAGGCTGGACCCTTACCGGTCACCCAACGGTCTACCAGCCCATCGAAGATCTCTACGAGTCGATCTACAGACGCTTCTCACCCGTCTACGCGGCCGGCCCGGTCGAGATGGACAATGCGCAGGTTTTATTTGTGCAGAATCCCGGAGCGGTCCCAGTCGCCAACGGCCTCAACCACGCCTTGGTGCCTTTTGCAAAACTTGCCCTTGATCTCCATCTCACACCCGTCCACTACATGACCGATGTTCAACTGCTGTCTACTGGTCTGGTCCAAATGGCCGTCGGCCTTGAGCAAGTCGAACAAATTACTGCCGGACTCCCCTACCAGGCAATAGTCGTGGATACTCGAAACCTGGATCGGCGCGCCCTGGAGCTGGTTCAGTCCAGCGGTATCCCAGTACTTGTTGTTGAAGACGCAGCAGCCTTGAGCCAGACACGGCTTGCAGAATTCCTCAAATCAGCAGGGATTCAAATGGATGAGCTTACACCCTCTGAACTACAATTGATTAAGGGACCCAAACACCTATTAGTCTATCGCAGGTCAGGCGACGGTCCGGCACGAATCCACCCCCGTCTGGACTGGGAAGGGAGCTTCACCTTGGTCGACGAGAATGGAGTAACAGCATTCAAGGGCACGGCAAGCGAGTTAATCGATGAAGGAATCGAAATCGATCTTCCAACTTGGAGGACCGCCATCTATCGCATCCAGAAATAGATCTCAAAAATTCAAGCTAGGCTTGAAATCACTTCCTTTGGATTGCGGCAGAGCCTTCAGCAAAGTATAGCTTGAGTTCCATTCCGCGAATCCGTCCACTTCCAGGACAAACTCGAAGCGCGCTGACGGCAGCTCGGGTAGTCGACACTGAACTCTCGGGCCTTGCTGGTTCTCAGAAGGTCGCAAGCTTTCGGATTGCCAACTGGCCAGCAGACGACGGTTGCCTTCGACCAAGAGGATCGCATTAACTTGGACAGCTTCCCTTGCATCTGGCGAATCATTCAAGAGCCACAGTTCGGGATCAAACAGCTCTCCCTCACTCCATCTCAACTTGCGCAGCCGGGCACTTGCGAGAATGGGCCGACAAGCGGCCGCAACGCATTTTAGGGCTGGTTTCGGTTCTTCGGGCCAAGCGATCAAACTGTTGTTCGCAGCACAGGGCCAAGGCTCGGTGAAGCACCAGTTCAACGCCATGCTTGAACGTGGTTTCTGTCGTCTGGCTTCTTCAAAGAGGCCTTGAAAGCCCAAAGCCTGTAACAATTGGCCCCGCTCCACGAGTTCATCCAACGAAGAGGAAGGACCAAAATACCGATCAATCACATCTATGTGCAGCCAGCTATCTTCCTGCCATGAAAAAAAGGCATGGTGGGTTTCCCAACTGGTTCCCCGCTCGGGCGGCCAGAGCTCCGATTCGGGAATGAACTGGCGCAATGCTTCGACCGAAGGCGGAGCAGGACAACCGAACTCGGAATATGCTGAACAATCTGATCGCTGAAACATGCTCCAGGCCTCCTCTCCCGTTTCGGTGTCACAGAAAAGGTAGTGACCATGTCCCATCCCTTCGATAGGGGCAGTAGGTAAAAACGGACGGGTCGGGTCCGCATCAAAGGTGTTGCGATTCAAGAGGCGTAATGCCAACGCCTGATCGGTCATTCCTGACCATGCATTAAAAAGTTCATTGCCTCCGCACCAAAGCACGAGGCTTGGGTGCCTCCGCAAGCGCTCAATTAATGCAATCGACTCCTGATCAAGGACTCTTAGATACTCAGAGCTGCCTGTATAGGTATTACACGCCAGTGGAAATTCCTGCCAGAGCATGATACCCTTCTCATCGCAGAGTTCATAAAAGGCGTTCGGTGGAGCTGCGGAGCCTCCCCACACACGAATGAAATTCATATTCGCTTGCCGCACTTCCTCCAGTAGCCGGGCATAGCGATCCACAGTTACCTCACTCGGGAAGACATCTGGACAAACCCAATTGGAGCCTTTAGCAAATAGCCTGCGTCCATTAACTTCCAATGTCATGGGTGGTCGACTCCGGGATTTGGGAAACGCCTCGGGATACTGCCACTCGTTTTCAGCCATCACCAAGCGGATGCGGCGAAAACCGATCATCCAATCGCTGGCATCGAGCACCTGACCATCTCTTGATTTCAGTTCGACATGGCTTTCAAAAAGAGTCGGATACCCCTGATCGTGCGGCCACCAGAGGTCGTCCTCATTGAGGTCCATCGAAAACGGAACTTCCACGAAACTCTGATCTACCGGAACAGTAATGGAGTGAAATACGCTTTGATCCGGACGCCGAAGCATCCAGTCGATTTCCATACCCGGCTCCACAATCTCCGTTAAATGCACACGCAAGCAGCCGGATAAACCTCCAAGGTCCTCATTCAAAGCGTAATCAATCTCAGGAGAAATGGAGAAGTGACAGCAGGCACGCGCTTCAAAATAAACATCCTTCCATAAGCCCAAAGGAATCAGACGCGGATGAAAATCCCATCCATAAGCAACCGCCGGCTTGCAGGATTGATTCGCCTGCTTTCGACCTTTTGGTTCCGATTTTGATTTAGGAGCCGGCAGGATATGGATACGCAGCTCGGAACTATTGCCTACATCGATGTTCTCCAAGGGGATTTCAAGGGATTTCTGCATCCCTTCGCGCCGTGCCAGAAGAAAACCATCCAAAAATACCTCACAGGCATAGTCCACACCTTCCAGGATAAGAAACAGACTCTCGCCCTCAGACAGCTCAACCCAATCCTCTACCACCGCCCGATAAGTCCAATGCCACTCATCCAGACCCGACCAAAGCACCACGTTGCCGCCGTACCTGAAGTCTGGAATAGCTTTAGCCCGAGCCCAGTCCAGCTGAACCGCCCCAGGAACCCTTGCAGGGACCCACTCCATAGGCTCCTCCTGAGACCCCCGGTGGCGCCCAAGCTGCCAATCCAGATGTGTTCGCCTCCTGATCACACTCCTGCCCTTTAGTTCTACTCTGCCAATCAAACCTTATAAAGAGGTTCCATCGGATCTATCTTCCACTGAGGTGCATCCTATTACGGCGAATCAGCTCCAGTCTCTGCTGAACCACTC
>JBJHBN010000245.1:0-4740 GCA_050485505.1 Opitutales bacterium
AGAATGTTGTGTCGGCAGATAGCTTTGGTGAGATACAACAAGGGAACGTAGCCGAGTTTGTGAAATTCATTCCCGGGGTTTTGATTGGATATGGAGGAGGTGGTGGAGCGGACACCGATGCGACAGAGATATCAATTCGCGGTTTTCCTTCACATCAAACGAATATCATGATTGATGGGGTCCCGGTTGCCAATACTCAAGCTGGCAGTCTCACCCGTTCTCCAGGCTTGGATACTTTGTCGATTAATAACGCCTCTAGGGTGGAACTAACCAAGGTGCCGACTCCCGATATGCCCATGGACTCGATCGGCGGCTCAATCAATTTGGTCAGTAAGAGTGCCTTCGAGTATGTGGAGCCGACTCTCATTTGGAGTGCGTTTTTAAATATCAATACGGAAGAACCAAAAATTTGGAAGAAGTCTCCCGGACCAGCCAACAAATCGACTTATAAAGGTCTCCCCAGTTTCGACCTGACCTATGCTTCTCCATTGACCGATAATTTCGGTATTACGGTGACCGCCTCTTCATACAATCAGTTCAACGTAGACAAACGCCTGTATCCACGGTTTGCCAGGCAGGGTAATTCGTCGGTCCAGCGGCCGGATGGAACTTATCTGGATGCCCGCAACCCATATATCGACCGTTTGTGGATGGAAGATTCACCTCGGATCTCTCACCGCCATTCTGCCAGTGTGCGTCTGGATTATCGTCCTTGGGATGGTCACCTGATTAGCGCGACAATACAGGGATCCCAATTTGACTCTCAGGATACCCGTCGACGCCTGCGTCTTCGTCCGACTCGGGCCGATGACTGGGGAGAGGATTACATGCTTGGAGCCGCAGGCCAATCGGTGATCAGTATGGACGCTTTCGGTTTGGATCGGACCGGCGATTCCCGCCAGGGTAGCTTACGTTGGAACTTCCTGAAAGGGCCTTGGAACATTAACGCCCACATCTCGCATTCGGTTGCCAACGCTTCTTACGAGAGCACCAGCAACGGGCATTTTTCAGAAGCAAACCTTTCGATGAGTGTCGATGATCGAATCGATTTCCTGAACATTCAGGACGGAGCACCTGGTGAGGTTATTGTGTGGGATGAAGACGGGAATCAGGTCGAATTCTGGAACTTGGAGAATTACAGCGATCCAGATTCTCTGATTGTCAAAGCGGGTGACGACCGTACGCGCAGGGAGCTTGAAACTTACAAGCTCGATGTCCGCCGGGAATTGGACTTTATCCGGGCCAATTTCTTTAATGTCGCAGTCAAGGTGGGCGCTCACCGTGAGGTTGAGCTGAACCATCGTCGGGGCCGCGGATTGGAGTATAGTTATGAATACGTTGGACCTGCGTCCGCATTTACTCCCGAAGTGTATAAGGATACGGGCTATGTTGGAGTCAGTCCAGGATATGGGCTACCCGCTCAGGAATGGATCGATCTTTATCGTCTCTATGATTTCTACCGGGATAACCCCAGTTACTGGAGTGACGATACGGATGATACCACTAATACGGACCAGAGTATGGCTTATAGAAATTACGTTTCTCAGGTTCAGAATGACCGCAGGATTCAAGAAACTCGTGATGCTTGGTATGCAATGTTCGATGCTCGTTTCTTTCATCGCTTGACAGTTATTGGGGGTATTCGTGAAGAGCGTTCGAAACGCAGAGGTCACATGGCACGCATCGATGATTCCTGGAACTATTTGAAAAACCCGGATGGGTCCATTTTTACCATTCCGGGCATAGCACCAAATGGTTTTCAGATTGATCGACCAGGACAAGTTAACTTCATTAATCGCGATGACAATCAGCATATCCGAGACGCAATTGCCGCAGCAGGGGTTGACTGGGATGGACAACTTGTCGAAGCCGGGACATTGGCTGCAGCTGAGCGGCAGTACATACCGCGTGAACCTGTGAACGATACTTCTCCGAGTCGTCCTTCATATAGTTTACATTTTGCCTATGAAATCACTCCGAAGTTGGTGGCTCGAGCTGCATGGGCTCGTACATACGGACGTATTGATTACGAGGATGGTATCCTGGCTCAAACCCGCATATGGGACGATCCCCAAGGTGGTGGAAGCATCAATGTTGGGAATCCTGGCTTGGAGCCCTGGATCGCCGATAACTACGATATTTCAATCGCATACTATACGGACCATGGTGGTAAATTTGCGGTTTCGTATTTTTGGAAGGATGTCGAAAATTTCCACTTCAACCGTACTTTCATTCTGGATCCCAGTAACTATGAGGAAATTTTAACCCGCTTTGGACTGCCCGTCGAGACACGCATGCAGGACGATTGGACTCTCACCAGTACGATCAATGTTGAGGAAACAGCCCGGACAACCGGTTGGGAGTTTGAAGTCAGTCAGAACTTGGATTTCCTTGGCGACTTTTGGTCGCGTTTCTCTGTATTTGCTAACTACACTATGAAAAAGCTTAGCGCCAGTCAGGATGTTATGGGCGGGATGGGCTCGACATCTGACGATTTTGCAACGGGAGGTATTTTTTATCAAGGCCCTCGGTTCAGTATGCGGGTAAATGCAACTTGGCGCGATGACGACATCGACTTGACGACAGGGCAGCGGATGTTCCTCTACGGGGCCGATGGTACTCGGGAAGGCGAGACGATTATTTACCGCTATGAGCCCTCTGAACTTCGCTTCGATTTAAGTGCTTCCTACCGATTTATGACTAACTACGAAGCCTTCGTTAACGTCCGCAATATTACCAAAGTCGCTACGCAGCGCAGGTGGGTGTCGGGGGAAGATGGAGAACCGGATGGAGTGCTGCCCTATTGGGGAGGTGTTGACGACCGCAAGGAATTCGGCGCTCAGTACATGGTGGGTGTGCGGCGTACTTTCTGAATAGTTCTACTCTCCAGATCACTACGATCTATTATTACCTAAAACTAATCCACATACACAACAACAAGTCTATAGGAGAAATTGACATGACAAAAAAAATGATACGAGCCTCAAAGCTCATAATCCTGCCAATTGCGGTGCTGTCTCTCGGGGCTGTGACCGCTTTGGCTCAAGATGCTGTTTACGAGGGATTTGATATTCCCCCTGGTCCCCTTGACTTTCAATCCGGTGCAACGAGCACTGGATGGGATGGCGCTTGGGACTCTCAGCTTGACTTCGAGAATATATACAATGTTTCGGAGACAGGCCTTAGCTATGAAGGGTTGGAAACTACTGGCGGATCTTTGGAGATTGTTATACCCGAGGCGACTGGAGCGAATGGCACTGAGGCGATGACCTTTCGTCGCTTAGCAAACTCCTATAGTTTGAGCTCTACCGGAAGCCTTTGGTTTAGTGCTCTGGTTCGCCCTAGTTTCCAAGGAGACCCGCTTGGAGGTGGCTTCTTTCAGGTTGGGTTCTCCGATGGCACCAGGAACTCTGTCATAATGGGAACTAACTGGTCTGATACAGCTGGAGATCAGTGGTTTGGTGGCGGTGCTCGAGCCGTCGTTCGTCCCTATTCTGGAATACAGGTAGTAGACGGTGAGACAGCTTTTCTTGTAATGGAGCTGAATTTTGATGAGGGAGAAATTCATTATTATTTAAATCCTACTCCTGGGAGTAGCAATCCAGGAACGCCTTTTGGGAGTGATGAATTCCAGTCGGACCTGGGCACGATCAGCCATATAGTCGTCTGGGCTCAGCATTGGGGCGAGGCCTACGAAGTTTATGATGACAATGCCGGTGCAGGCGCCGACTGGATTGGTACCCTGATTGATGAAATCCGCGTTGGCTCAACATGGGCCTCCGTGTCTCCTACCAACGGAAATGGGGGACCAGTCGATCCTGATCCCGAAGAATGGGCCGGATATACGGTTTCCGAAGATGGCTGGGTTAATACTGAAGATTTCATGGGAATGCTGTATGTTGAAAATGCACCTTGGATCTGGGTTTCGAACCTGAACCGCTATATTTACCTTCCCGAGGAATACGTCGAAGCAGACGGTGCTTGGAGTTTTGCTTTTAAAGAGTGAAACGCTGATTGATACTCTCGTTATTATAGCAAAGGCCGCTGGGAAACCAGCGGCCTTTTTCATTTCATCGATAGAGTAGTTGGATCTCATGCACCATCTTGATCGGTTTTTCCTCCGGCGCACAGATATTGAAGATTGCGGAGTTTATGGTGTCCAATGAGTCTATGCTATTCGAGGAGAATGGTGATGTTTATGTTGAGCCCATCACAATCTCTGAGGAGTAACGGTTGGGTTGCAGGTTACTCCGAAGGGCTTTCGCCCGTCCGCTACGTGAGTTGAAGAAGTCAGTAGCGGGAGCGCGAGAGCGCCTCGGGGGGTAACGGTTGTGTTGCAGGTTACTCCGAAGGCTCTCGTCCGTCCGCCACGGGAGTTGCAGAGGATCCAGCCGGAACGTAATGTGATTGTTCACTCTACCTCGAGTTCGTCAAAGATGAGGTTTTCCAGTTGAGGGCTGCGTAGGCGGAGAATGTATGTTCCTGCGTTGATGCTATTGCAGGTGCGGTTGCGTGAGATTATCCATTCTCCGGTGGTTGATGGCGCTTCAAAACGAACAGTGTCGCTACAGACCACTCTTCCGTTCTGGTCGATGATTTCGTAGTCGGCAGTAAAGCCTTGGAGATCTGTCATCGTATAGCGGAAGTTGAAATTGTAGCGATCGCCAGCATCGACTGAAATTATCCAATCGAATGATCCGGTGTCGGTTCCCCTCAGGTCCAAATATCCATCCCCTGAAT
>JBJHBN010000246.1:0-4737 GCA_050485505.1 Opitutales bacterium
AGTCTGGGCAACCCTTTCTTATCGATAATAAAGGAGCGTACTGGCGGGTTTACTATTTCATTGAGAAAGCCCGTACTTATGACCGTGTAGAGAGTTGCGAGCAAGCTCGTGCTGCTGCTGCTGCCTTCGCGAGGTTTCAGAAAGAGCTAGTGGACCTGCCCGGAGGCCGCCTGTACGAAACTATTCCAGATTTTCACAATACGCCAAAACGCTTTGCCGCTTTGTGTGAGGCGATCGAAAAAGACAAGATGGGCAGAGCCGGAAAGGCTGAGGCTGAAATCGAATTCTTTCGGGAAAGAGAGTCCTTTTTTGGAGTTGTGGTAGGTGCCATGGAGTCAGGGCTTGTTCCGGAGAGAGTGACACACAATGACACCAAATTGAACAACGTCATGATCGATGATCAGTCTGGTGAGGGCGTTTGTGTAATCGATTTGGATACAGTTATGCCAGGGTCCGCTTTGTATGATTTTGGTGACATGGTTCGCACTGGCACGAACACGGGCAATGAGGACGAGTTGGATCTATCTAAGGTTTCCATGGATATTGAAATGTTCAGGGCATTGGCTGAGTCCTATCTCTCCGAAGCGGTGTCCTTCTTAACCCCGACAGAGATTGAGCTGATGCCAGCTTCAGGACGCTTGATTACGCTGGAGATAGGTATGCGCTTCTTGACAGACTACCTTGAGGGTGATCAGTATTTCAAGGTCCACCGAGAGGATCACAATCTCCAACGCAGCCGCACCCAGATAGCTTTGGCGAGATCAATCGAAAACCAATTCGACGAGATGGATAAGATTGTTAAGGAAGGAGTCACAGCATGCGCGTTGTAATCACAGGAGGAGCCGGCTTTATCGGTAGTCACTTGGTTGAGGCTTGGGAGGATCGAGCTGAGGTGATTGTGCTCGATAACTTTCGTACTGGTTTTGAGCACAACCTTGTTGGACGCAAATGCCGTTTGGTAAACGGGTCGATCGAAGACCGTGAATTGGTCAGAGAGTTGATGCAAGGTGTCGACTATGTGTTCCACATGGCGGCGATGGTCAGTGTCCCTGAATCAGTCAACAATCCACGTGAAACTGTGGCATTGAATGTCAATGGGCTTTTGAATGTTCTCGATGCAGCGGTTGAGGCCGGAGTGAAGAAAGTCGTATTCAGCAGTTCAGCTGCAGTCTATGGAAACAATCCTACAGTTCCCAAGGTCGAGGACATGTTGCCAGAGCCATTGAGCCCATACGCAATCACCAAGCTGGATGGTGAGCACTACCTTGAGTTCTATCGTAGGGAATTCGGTCTGCAAACGGTTGCCCTACGGTTCTTCAATGTGTTTGGACCACGTCAGGATCCCAATGGTGCTTATGCTGCTGCCGTTCCGAATTTTATTAGTAAAGCTTTGTCTGGCGAACCTATAACTATTTTTGGTGACGGTGAGCAGACTCGGGACTTTGTCTATGTGAAAGACATTGTAGGTGCTAATCTTTTTGTTTGTGCAGAAGCAAGAGCGGTTGGGGTGTATAACGTCGGTTATGGAAAGAGTATTTCGATTAACGATTTGGCCCGGGGTATCAATGAAAGATTTGGAGAAGAATCACCAGTTTTGCATAAAGAAGAAAGGCCTGGAGATGTTAAGCACTCTTTGGCTTCTGCCGAAAAATTGATGAAGCTCGGATGGAAACCCCGTTTTAGCGTAGGTGAAGGCTTGGATAACACCATAGCGTATTACAGCAGTTGAAAAACGTTAATTTAAATTGTAGAAATAGATGTTGAAGTTTCTGAAATATATTTGCACGCCAAGTACAATACTTGGCTTTCTGGCATGTGGAGTGGGATTTGGCCAATACACTTTTCAGCCGGGAGAGGGATTACCCGAAATGGTCGTGGATAACGGCACAGCAACCGTTTCAGAGGGACCAGCCCGGTGGGCCGGTAGAGCATTGGAATGGCAGTGGCAGAGTGATGGCAGCCGTCTGCTTCTCAAGGAGCGGATTGGCTTCGAGTTCCGTCCAGAAGATGCTGAAAGCAACGCATTAAGCACTTTCATGGTTTGGATCTATAATCCGGAACCGCGCCAGGAGCGCCTTAGGGTTCAGTTTGGCAGACAAGATAGGGAAGATCCAGATGCCTGGTTCGATTTTGGATTGAATTTTTCAGGCTGGCGCGCCTGTTGGGTACCCTTTGAGAGGGATATGCAAGGTACCCCTCATCCGGATATGGACTATCTGGAGTTTGTTGTAGACGGAGATTCTGGATCATTGCGTTTTGATATGCTTGTCCTCAGCCACTGGTTGGACAGCCGGCACGCCTCACCTGATTACCAGCAACCTTATGTTTTCGACAAAGGGCGTTTTGAGAAGCCTTTGGGGATCTGGGATGGGCTGATGTATTTCAATAACTGGGCATTGAATATGGAGCTCGCTTCCAGTGGAGAGTTGGTAGCTGAGTATACGAAGGCACTGATATCTGAAAACCTTGAAAAAGCGTTGGGGCAGGCGTACTGGAAACCGGTAGAGATGCGCTCAATTGAGTCCCGCTTTCGGAATTGGTTCCCTGACAACGACCGTCCTTACCCGGTGTTTTACCCATCGCAGAGTCCACATCTCGACGCGTTAGGCATCAGTGTCGAAAGACAGATGCGCGATCTCGGACGCTTACTGGAGGATATAGGGGTAAATTGGCGGACATCCGAAGATCAAATCGAGCGTGAACTACTTGAGGACATGGCTTCCCGGATATGGAAACATGTTCAATCGGAGGGTTGGGATGTCGGGAGTGGCCTTGGGGCGCTACATCACCTCGGCTATTCGATGAGGGAGTTCTACCGGGGATTGTTTTTTATGCGTGAGTATTTTTCCAGTATTGGAGAAGACCCGGCTGTTGCCCACTGGGTTCGTTGGTATTCGGGCTCAGGTAGAGTGTTCGGTATCGATGAGGTTCGTCCCAGTATCGATACTTTCAATACTCAAACTCAGGGAATTTTGATTGGATTCTTGATGGATCCTGAGCTATTGGTGGACAGTTTGAACGGGTTTCGTTATTGGCTTGAATGGAATCTTGAACCTACCGACGGCATCGGTGCCATCTTTAAGACGGATGGCAGTGTATTTCACCACCGTGGGCATTATCCAGCCTATGCAGACGGAGGCTTTCTCGGAATCGCACCACTTGTTTATGCCCTTGCAGGGAGTGATTTTTCGATATCCGATCGATCGTATGGGCATTTGCGGCACGCTTTGCTGACCTACCGTTTCAACGCCAACTTATTGCAGTGGCCCATCTCCATTAGCGGCCGCCACCCAACGGGTAGCTGGGGGCTCAATCCTTTGTCTTTTTATTGGATCGGGCGTGCTGGAGGCCAAGAAGGCGACGATAGTCTTCTACGCGCGTATTTACGTCTGGCACCTGACACTCGTCTTGCCGAACAGTTGGTTTCGGAAGGTTATGAGGCAGAGGAGGCTCCGCAGGGTTTCATTTATATGCCATACGCTGGTTTTGCTGCCTACCGGGTAGGGGAAGCTCTGGCAAGTGTGCGTGGTTATAGTCGTTATTTGTGGAGTCACGAGACTTATGTTGCCGCCAATTTGTATGGTCGCAATTTAGCCCATGGGCATATAGAAATACTACATCGAGGGGAACCCATATCTCTCGCTGCCAGCGGTTTTCAACCTGACGGCTGGGATTGGAACCGTCTTCCGGGCACAACAACCAGGGTACTGCCCTGGGATGAACTTCGCGCCGAAGTATTGAACCTGGATAACGAGAGTGGTTTTGAGGAGATGCTGCTGTCCACTGAGGCTGTTCTGGGTGGACTTTCCTGGGATGATGCAACGGGTGCCTTTATGCAATCTCTACGAGGGCACGCAAAATACGATGACCAGCTCGAGTCGCGCAAAACCGTCTACTTTATTGACGGCAAAGTGATAGCTATGGGAAGCGGGATCATTGACCCAGCTGCTGAGTTCCCGATAAACACAACGCTATGGCAGGTTGCTTTGGAAGAAACTGAGCCCAGTTTCTCCAGTAGACTAAAGGTGGGGGAGGGCGAGGTAAGGTTCTTTGATGGGCCTAATGAGCTTGGCTACGCTGTCTTTGGTCCTGCTGAAATTCAGCGTGAGCGTGGTCATCAGGAATCTCCTCACCAACGCAACGATCAACCTACAAAAGGTTATTTCGATAAGGCTTATATTGATCATGGACATGGCCCGGATGGCAATGGCTACCTGTTTGGGATTGACCTGTCCGGGGATGGGAGGGAATTGAATAGCTGGAAATCTCAGCTCGAAGGCGGCAACTGGTTAAAGGTCCACAAGTCCACCCGCGCTGTCCACCATGTTGAGTTTAAGAGCCATCATTTGACAGCTATTGCCGTTTTTGAGCCGAGTCTTGATCTAGGCCATGCTGTAATCAAGGCTGCTGATAGACCTGTATTGTTGTGGCTTCAACCCAAAGAGAATGGTGGAGGATTGACGCTTCGTGCTGCGGATCCGGATCTGCGGTTTTACGACAAAGATGGAGATCAGTTCTATGGTGATGGCAGGCAGAGGGAAGTCAGCATTTACAGTCGGCCCTGGGCACACAATGAGAGCCGGGCCGATTGGATCTCATTACGCTTGAAGGGGCAATGGCAGGTGGTTGGCGACGACGCTGTTAAGGCAGTTAACTTGGAAGACGGTGACACCATCATTTCATTTGCCAAGGCTGCTTCCGCACCAGTCGAATTCACTTTGACCCCATAAACTACCT
>JBJHBN010000247.1:0-4730 GCA_050485505.1 Opitutales bacterium
CAATTGAACGACTGATTTTCAACTCAAACATTCCGATTATGCCCGAACGCATTCTATTAACGACGACTTCTTTCCAGGATACCCCCGGAACGCACCATGACCTGTTGAAGGAAACAGGTTGGGAGATCATTACCGCCCGCGGTCCCTTGACCGAGGCTGAAACATTGGAACTGGTGGGCGATGTGGATGGCTACATCTGTGGCGACGACCAGATTACCCGCAAGGTTCTTGAAAAGGCCCTGCCACGCCTGCGGGTTCTGAGCAAATACGGTATCGGCGTCGACAAGATCGATATGCAGGCGGCTACTGAGCTGGAAATCCCTGTTTGTTTTACCCCCGGCGTCAACCATACCACCGTGGCGGAACACTGTTTTACCCTGATGCTCGCGCTGGTGCGCAACCTGATTGCCGAAGTGGACCATACCCGTGCCGGAGAGTGGAAGCGCATCACCGGGCATGAGATCATGGGCAAAACCCTCGGGATTATTGGCATGGGCCGGATCGGCAAGGAAGTCATCATCCGCGCCCGGGCCTTTGGCATGAAGGTGCTCGCATATGACATTTACTGGGATGAGGACTTTGCCGAGACCCATGAAGTGACACGGGTAAAGCGGGTCGAGGACATGTTTGAGCAGGTCGACTTCCTTTCGCTGCACACCAATCTTAGCCCTGAAACACATGAGATGATCAATCTGCAATCGCTGTCACGTATGAAGGATGGTGCCATTCTGATCAATTGTGCCCGCGGTGAGTTGGTGAATACCGGAGCGGTGCTGCATGCGCTGCAAATCGGTAAACTCGGCGGCTATGGGACTGACGTGCTCGACATCGAACCTCCGCCGAAAGACCACCCGCTGCTTACCGCAAAGAACTGTATCGTAACCCCGCACATCGGTTCGCGGACGCATGAAAGTGTTGGCCGGCAGGCAACCAAGTGTGTGCAAAACCTTATTCTTGCGATGAACGGCGAAAAGCCACTCGCACAGGTAAACCAAGTTCCGACTAAGAAGAAGTAAGACCATGGCCGAACAATTTTACGTCGTACCCGAATCCACCCACAACGCGCTGGTTGAAGCCGCCTATCGACACCGTGGCTTTAATCAGGCCGAAGCAAAGGCCGCAGCGCGTTTTGCCGCCTACGCAACCCGTCACGGAATCCGCACTCACAATGCGCTTAAGGCGCTGCACCTGGATCATTTGTTTGGCAGCGGCAGCCAGGGTTGCGTGCCGGCGACTGAAATTGTGCGTAAGCCAACCCGCTTTCCCGCTGTGGAGATTTGGGACGCCCAGCGCAAGCTTGGCCAGGCCGTGGCCTACGATGCCATCGAGACCGCAATCGATCTGGCTGAGAAATACGGCGTGGGCACCGTGAGTGTCGACAACGCCTTCCACTATCTTTGGGGCGGTGGCTATGTGATGGAGGCCGCGCGCCGCGGCTACATCGCTTATACAAACTGCACGGCGGCGCTGGCAGAAGTGGTGCCGTTCATGGGTAAGTTTCCCACCTTGGGCACGAATCCCCACAGCTGGGGCTTTCCGACAACAGACGCCATTGGCTTTCCGATCGTAATCGATTGGGCGACCTCGGTGGTCGCCATGGGCCGGGTTCAGCAGCTGGCGAGGGAAGGCAAGCCCTTGCCTGCGAATGCCGCCGTCGACGAATCGGGCAATCCCACCACCGATCCGGCGAAGGCCAAGTATTTGCTGCCCTTTGGCGCTCACAAGGGCTATGGCCTGAGCCTGATCAATGAGATTGTGGCCGGCTTTATCGGAGGTTCACTGCCGACCCTGCGCAGCCGCTGGGCAGACGATGGCGAAAAACACGCACCCTGTTTCTACTTTCAAGTCATCCATCCGGACGCCCTGAACGCCGGCGCATTTGTCCAAGGCCGTGACCAGGCGGGCAATGTCAAGGCAGTGCTGAAAGACATTCTCGGCCACGGCAATGAGAACTGTCTGCTGCCCGGACAAATGGAGGCGGAGTTTGCCGCCCGCTGCGAGCGTAGCGGTGGATTACTCTTTACCGAAAAGGAGATTCTTGCTTTCAACGAAGTCGCTGAAGAGTGCGGTGTCGAAGGCTGGAAGCTTGATCAATTTAAGACTGCCAACGATTGAGCACTTGTTACGTTAGACCCTTTCATCTTAAACCAAGAATTATCATGTCAATCAAAGTAAAATCTGCAGACCAATGTGCTTTCGACTGCATCTCGCTCGGCGAGGTGATGCTTCGCCTGGATCCGGGCGAGGGACGCGTGCGGACCACGCGTTCGTTCCGGGCCTGGGAAGGTGGCGGCGAATACAATGTCAGCCGTGGCCTGCGTCGTTGCTTTGGCCTGCGCACCGCTGTGGTGACGGCCTTTGCCGACAACGATGTCGGCCGCCTGATTGAGGATTTCATCCTTCAGGGCGGCGTGGACACCCGCTTTGTCCAATGGGTCCCTTACGATGGCATCGGCCGTACGGTGCGCAACGGCTTGAACTTTACCGAGCGTGGATTTGGCATTCGCGGCGCAGTGGGGGTGCCTGATCGTGGCTTGACCGCCGCATCGCAACTGAAACCTGGCGATATCGACTGGGAAGAAATCTTTGGCAAATTGGGCGTGCGCTGGTTCCACACTGGCGGGATCTATGCGGCACTGTCCGAGTCAGCGGCTGAAGTCACCATCGAAGCGGTGAAGGCCGCGCAAAAGCACGGCACGATCGTCAGTTACGACCTCAACTACCGTCCGTCGCTGTGGAAATCGATCGGAGGTATCGCCAAGGCCCAGGAGGTCAATCGTGAGATCGCCCGCTATGTCGATGTCATGATCGGCAATGAGGAAGACTACACGGCCAGCCTCGGATTTGAGGTCGAAGGTGTCGATGAGAACCTCAGTGAGCTGCCGATTGAAGCCTTCAAGAAGATGATCAACCGCGCGACCAGTGAGTTCCCCAACTTCAAGGCGACGGCAACCACTCTGCGTGCGGTTAAGACCGCAACAGTGAACGACTGGGGTGCGATGGCCTGGATGGGTGGCAAGTTTTATCAGAGCAAAGATTACCCGGAGCTCGAGATCCTCGACCGTGTCGGTGGAGGTGATAGCTTTGCATCCGGTTTCATCTACGGGTTGATGACCTCCGGTGATCCGCAAAAGGCGGTTGATTACGGCGCCGCCCATGGTGCCCTGGCAATGACCACTCCGGGAGATACGACTATGGCCAATGTCAAGGAAGTGGAGAAGGTTATGGGCGGTGGCGGTGCCCGTGTGGATCGCTGATTCGGAAGTCGATTTATGTCTATCAATTCATTGAACGATCTGTTTGGACTCGAAGGTCAGGTGGCGGTTGTCATCGGCGGCACGGGTGAACTCTGCGGCGCAATGGCAGAGGGCCTCGCCCAGGCCGGGGCCGAAGTTGTGCTGGTGGGCCGCAGTCAGGCCAAAGCCGACAAGCGCCTTGAGACTATTCGCTCAGCCGGAGGTAAGGCGCATTTTATAGCCGCCGATGTTGGCAGCCGCGCCAACCTGGAGCAATTGCTGGCAGAGGTCCTCGGGAAGTGTGGTCAAGTGGATATTCTGGTCAATGGAGCCGGAGTCAATTCGCCGACACCTTTTCTGGAAATCGCCGAAGAGGAGTTGGACAGTATTCTCAACATCAACTTCCGCTCGGTTTTCCTCGCTTGTCAGGTCTTTGGCAAATACCTGCTGGACCGGGGTAAGGGTGGTTCGATTATCAACGTTGGTTCGATGAGCGGCTTGCTTCCTTTGTCGCGGGTCTTCACCTACAGTGCCACCAAGTCGGCCGTGCACAACCTGTCCAAGAACCTGGCCCGGGAGTGGGCGACCGCAGGTATACGTGTCAATATTCTGGTGCCTGGATTCTTCCCGGCAGAGCAGAACAAAAAGGTGCTGACTGAAGAGCGGGTTGCTCAGATCATGGGCCACACGCCGATGAAAAGATTCGGTGAGGCGCAGGAACTGGTTGGAGCCACTTTGCTGCTCGCGAGTGCGAAGGCCGGCGGCTTTATCACCGGTCATGAACTGGTGGTGGACGGCGGTTATGCCTCCATGACCATTTGAGTGCGGCCAGCCGATCAGAACCCCAAACATAACTATTCAGATATCGTGAGCTTCATTACCGACGACTTCCTGCTGCGCAACGAAACAGCACGCAAACTCTACAACGAGCACGCCAAGGATCAACCGATCATCGATTATCACTGCCATCTGCCGCCCGAGGCGGTGGCGGGCAACCGCCAGTTTGAAAACTTGTTCGAAATCTGGTTGGAGGGCGATCACTACAAGTGGCGGGCCATGCGCGCACACGGCGTGGACGAGCGCTTCATCACAGGGGATGCCACGCCTTGGGAGAAGTTCAAGGCCTTCGCGGAAACCTTGCCCTATTGCCTGCGAAACCCACTTTACCACTGGTCTCATCTGGAGTTAAAGCGCTATTTCGGTATTGATAAGTTGCTCGGTCCGGACACCGCCAAGGAGATCTGGGACGAAGCGAATGAAAAACTGAAGTCCAGCAAAATGAGTGCACACGGTATTCTCGAGCGTTTCAAGGTATCCGTGGTATGCACAACCGACGATCCACTCGACGAGTTGCGCGAGCACGATTCGGTTCAGCGTCAGGATCTGCCGACCCGGATGTATCCAACTTTCCGCCCGGATAAGGC
Source organism: Opitutales bacterium (assembly GCA_050485505.1). Classification (GTDB taxonomy): domain Bacteria; phylum Verrucomicrobiota; class Verrucomicrobiia; order Opitutales; family Oceanipulchritudinaceae; genus JAFIGG01. The sequence goes on from JBJHBN010000247.1 coordinate 4,661, forward strand.
TCTGGCCATTGAGGACGTGGAAAACTGGAACGAATGGGTGGGGCGGTTGTTCGCACGCACCGGTGTAAGC
>JBJHBN010000248.1:0-283 GCA_050485505.1 Opitutales bacterium
GCTCCGCCCGATCCTCCGCGCCGAGCTGTACCGGATGCGGGCCTCCTGCGAGCTTTCCGACGAGGAGTGCCTCGCGCTCGGCGAGGCCGGAGATCGGGTCGTCCGGGAGGTCGCCGAGCGGGTCGACGAACACGCCAGGGACCACCCGCACCGGCGGATCGGCGTGGCCGAGGACTACTTCGATGCGCACGGGGCGCTCCGCGACGGGCTGGTCGAGGCGGCCGCCGAGGCCCTCGGCCCCGACCGCGCCGAAGCCTACCGGGCCGAGGCCGAGGCCCAGGAA
>JBJHBN010000248.1:293-4726 GCA_050485505.1 Opitutales bacterium
AAGCGGCCCGCCGCCGGGCCACGGCCGACCTGCTCGTGACGATGGTCGACGAGGCGGTCGACCTGGACCGGGAGCAGCGCGAGGCCCTGGCCCGGGCGCTGGTCGACGACTGGAACCCGACCTGGACGGCCGACATGCAGGACCTGATGTCGAACGCCCAGTTCTCCCCCCGGTTGCCCGAGCCGGCCCTCGTCGAAGTCCTCGACGAGGCCCAGCTCCGCGCCTGGCGGTCGAAGGACTTTCGGGAGGTCCGCATCGGGGCCGGGAACGTGATCCGGCCGAACATCCAGAACGACCCGCTCGGCGCCCCCTTCGGCGGGGCCGGGGCCAAGGCCGAGGGAATCCACACCGCACTCGATACTTCCGGTTTTCTCGGGAGCCAGGCCTCAGATGAGCTGCTCAGTAATGTCGACCTCGTCCTGCTGGATATCAAGAGCTGGGATCCCAAAACCTACAAGGAGGCGACTGGAACCCGTATCGAACCGACAATTGCATTTGCCCGTCGGCTGGAAGCGCTTCAGAAACCGGCTTGGATCCGTTTTGTCCTCGTCCCCGGATTGACGGATTCCGATGAGAATATTGATGGTCTGGCCGAATTTGTCAGCAGCTTGAGCAATGTCGAGCGGGTTGAGATTCTACCCTTCCACAAGATGGGTGAGAATAAATACGAAGCTGCCGGTCTGCCCTACCAGCTCGCGCTCACGCCTGCAGCAAGCGATGAGCAGGTGGAACACGCACGAAGTATCTTTGCCAAACATAGCATTGAGGCCCTCTAAACCCATTCGCATCGTATCGTGAATAAGATAAAAAACCGTTGGTTGATCGCTGCATCTGCAGTAGGTGTCCACGTGTCTATTGGCGCCGTTTACGCTTACAGCGTTTTCAAGCGACCGCTGTTTGAGGATCTCGGCTGGGACCAGAGCCAAACGGCATGGGCCTTCAGTCTTGCGATCCTCTTTCTTGGATTGTCCGCTTCCTTCCTTGGGCCCACTGTCGAACGACTTGGTCCACGGAAAAGTGGTATGCTTTCCGCACTTTTTTACTGCTCTGGGCTGGCACTTTCAGGACTGGCAGTCTCTCTGGAGCAGCTTTGGTTGTTTTACCTGGGCTATGGAGTTATAAGCGGCGTCGGACTTGGCGTTGGCTACATTTCGCCGGTATCCACCCTGGTCAAATGGTTCCCTGATCGTCGCGGTCTGGCCACAGGGCTTGCCATCATGGGCTTTGGTTTCGGTGCCCTGCTAGCCAGCCGGGTGATGCAAGGTCTCATTGACAACGTTGGCATAGCCGCGACTTTCTACATCCTCGCAGGCCTTTATCTTGCTATAATGATGGCCTCTGCCCAATACATTGCCCCTCCGCCGGAAGGTTGGAAACCCGCGGGTGTGGATGACCCCAACAATAAACAGATCCGACGTCGACCGGTCGAAGACCTGGCTCAATTGACCTCAATTGAGGCTCTGAAAACAGCTCGATTCTACTACCTCTGGATCATGTTGTTCATAAACGTGACTTGTGGCATTGCGATCATCTCCGTGGCCTCCCCTATGTCACAGGATATCGCTGGGCTGACTCCCGCAGCCGCAGCCAGTATGGTAGGACTGATGGGGCTCTTTAACGGTCTCGGTCGCATTGGCTGGGCCTCGATCTCGGACTACCTCGGCCGCCCAATGACCTACAGCGCCTTCTTCCTGATCCAAATCGTTGCCTTTTTCATCCTCCCTTATTGCACGAACCCGATTGTATTTCAGATCGTCGTCTTCGTCATTCTTACTTGTTATGGCGGTGGCTTTGCTTCGATTCCGGCCTTTATCGGCGATGTCTTTGGCACCAAACGCCTGTCTGCCATACACGGAAATATTCTAACCGCCTGGGCCGCAGCCGGACTCTTTGGGCCCATACTTGCCGCCCATGTTCGCGAAACCACCGGTAGCTACACTCAAACGCTACAGATATTCGCCGGACTCTTTGTCGTTGCTCTCGCAGCTTCGATTCTCATCCAACTCAATATCCGTAGCCTCCGCAGTTTGGATCAATCGGGCTTGGTGGACCAAGCATCTGGATCCTGAACCAAGTATTGATGACAATCCCACGTTAAAATCGGATTGCCAAAACCCCTCTTGGGACTTCATTCTCCTGCACTTCAATCAAGCGGGCGTAGTATAGTGGCAGTACGTGAGCTTCCCAAGCTTGAAGTGAGGGTTCGATTCCCTCCGCCCGCACCAATTGAACTTTGGAGCAAATCCAATCAGGGAGCCGTAGCTGCTTTGAGCAAGTGGTCTTTGAAAAACTGGCCAACGCTGCCAAAATAGCGAATGCGGGATGCTTCATCCGGAAAGCCATGCACATCCCAGGTACTGACTTCAAATTGTGGATTCGTTCCAGATTGACGAAGTGCACGCCGCATTATGCGGGCTTGCTCCGGCGAAACACGGCGGTCCGAACCTCCGTGAAATAGGTACACCGGGATTTTTATTTGATCCGCCTTATGGACAACTGAAGCTCTTTCGAAGCGCTCTTGTTCCTCGTCGAAATCGAGATAGATAGACGGCGCCCATGCCCGCCGGAATCCGCGTGCATCGCGACTGTATTGACGCGGCCAGTCGTAGACGCCACCCCAGGCCGCAACCGAGTTCAAGAGTTCAGGTTCGGTCGCAGCGAGTTCCATAACCAGATAGGCTCCAAAACTGAATCCGAGTGCGCCAACAGAGCCCGCCTCTGCAATGCCCTTCTCGATAGCCCAGCGGATTCCATCCGCTAAATCCAAAGGTGCTTGTTCGATGATCTCGATCAATGGCATGTCGGAAGTTGGACCATACCCCCGAGACCCGCGATAGTTGATTTGCAATACATTGAATCCGAGTGCGGAAAGAAACTGAGTCCGCGCATCGAACCGCCATGTTGTCCGGAGGCCTGGACCTCCGTGAACCTTCAGGATGGTCGGTGCCGGACCTTCAGCCGGCGAGTCCATTGCCCGCGTCAGGTAGCCGTGAATTCGTTGCCCATCTCTAGCCTCAAAGGATATCGGCTTCATCGGACTGAAGTTTTGGTCAGGCCAGGATGGGTACTGAAGCAAGAGTGGACGGGTCTCCCCGGTCGACAAGTCCAACTGAACGATGGCAGGATTCTGGCGATCGGATTCAGCGGAAAGAATGAGGCTTTCCATATCTGGACCGAAGCCCAGAAAATCAGCGACCAATCCCCCCGAGTCTTCGTTCAACTCCGCGAATATTTGGGCGAGATTGGCATCATACCAATGAACCCCCGGTTTATCCGTGTCGTAGCGTACCCCAATTGGAGAATGGGTAAGGTTGTCATAGACAACCTCAGTTCGGACATCGTAACCGTCCAGTTGGAAAGGTTGACCGGCCGGACGATTTGAGGCGATGGACCAAGGGACGGCAGTCCGGTACCCCTGTTCGTTGTATTGCCCCATGATAAAATGAGTCCCAGTGGCGGAGACTCCCAACACTAAACTGCCCTCAGCCAGTTCCAAAGGCTCCTCCTCAAATTGGCCTGAAGCCTGATTGAAAGGCCGAAAAAAGGTTCGACCCAAAACTGTTTCTGCGCCGCCAATCAAGTTGCCTGCACTGTCCACAAACCATCGGTGGATCAGACCAGGATTTCGCGCGATGCGCTGGGTGCTCCGGTGTTCCAAATCGACGATGTAGAGATCCGGCGGTGTTGCCTGCCCTGAGAGAGCGAGGGTCGCAATGAACTTGTCGCGTACCTGCGGCAGGGGGTGCACAATTTCGCGCAACAACATGCCCGCATCAGTGAGGAATGTCATCACCTCGGGGAGTTGCCGATCATGCACGCGCAGTCGATTGAGGCTCACGTAGTAGTAATCCCAGCGCGAGACAACATAAACGATAGTCCGGTCATCAATCCATTCGAAAGTGCTGATATTGTTACCGCTGCCAACGGTTGCGCCCCTCAAAAGCTCGTCATCGCGAAGGTTGTAGGGAAGCAGGCTGCGACGGCCAAGATGGTGTGTTTGTATTGCCAGATATTCGCCGGAAGGCGAAAGTTTGACCTGTAGAAAAGTCGGATCCTGAAAATACCTTTCAGCTTTTTCCTGAACATCCGCAACCACGCTTAATGGGCGCAAAGCAAGAGATAACAGAAGGATATTCAGAATGAGTGTCAGCCGGAACATGAAGCAATACCTCAGCAATACCTTGATCGTAGCCATACTGAATAAATGTTCTGGCACTTGATCAAGTCAATGCTGAAAGGGTATTTAATCATGTAAAAAATAGATGAATGCCGCGAAATTCCAATTGCGGCACCGGCAGACTTCGACAGCTTTTGTGGAGGTTTCAGGCTCAGAAGGAAGATTGACCCCGCGGCTTAAGGGTTTTTGGCTGAATCCGTGAAATCCATTCCCCTCCTAATAGCTGTTGCCCTGATATCGGTGGGCTGTGTAAACG
>JBJHBN010000249.1:0-4711 GCA_050485505.1 Opitutales bacterium
CCACATTGATGGCACCGCCACCCGTGTTGATGGTGTTCTGGGCATTGACTGTCGCGCCATCGCCAAAAGTAATCCCACCGCCATTGGTAGTGATCGTGTTCTGGAAGGTAACGTTTTGATTGCCACCGATGAAGATATCGCCGTTTAGCGTCGTCGTCTGAACTGGATTCGCAAAGGTCAGGTTTCCTGCCCCCTCAAAACGAATCTGACCGCCGGCAGCATTGATGTTATTGTTGAACTGGCCACTGCCGTTAACCGTCCAGATAAAGTCGCCACCGCCTGTGAGAATCTGGCCGTTAAATGTGTGATTGGCTGTGCCATTAACCAGAAAACCACCACCACCCGTGTTAAATGTCTGGGTCCCGTGCGTGGTGCTTCGGTTGCCATCAATAATGAAATTGCCTCCGGCCAGATTCGCTCCGTTGAAGGATCCCGTACCGTCACCTAAAATAGTTACATTCCCGCCGGCAGTACCGATAGGGCCGCCAATAGCTACATGCCCCACTCCAGCCTCCACAGTAAAACTACCCCCCGGAGCAGAGGAAGCCGTTGAACCAGCCATAGTGAAATTGCCCCCGTTTCCCCGAATAGTGAGAGCGTGTCCATTTAACTGCGACTGACCGCCATTGGTAAAGTTGATTGCACCTGCTCCGACATCAAAAATCATTGATTGATTCAGCGTGAACACAGTGAAGCTATGCGTCGAACTGGTTTGATTGAGAATACCGTAAACAGGCCCACTGCTGTAGTTGGAGCCATTCCACTGAAATCCATTGAACTGAAGATTCCAACCGCTGACATTGCGGGCTCCTGCATTGTTAAAAAAATGAAGGCCATTCAAAGGGTTTGGGACATTTAGGTTTCCAGTGCCCGACGAAACCTGAACCGGTACAGGATAAGCCTGACTGTATACTCCACATACAATCAGGGCCAGGGAAACCCCTCTAGCGACTGACCTGAACGATCTCATTCAGAAGTAACCTAAATAACAACACACCCACGGCAATTAAATTAAATGTAAAAACAATCTCAAAAATCAAACACTTCGTCAATGCAAGCTTTAAGGTCCTTAGTGCGTATTGGCTTTGACAAGTAAGCATCTGCGCCGGCTTGAAGGAACCTTTCCCGGTCCTCCTCCATTGCATCTGCCGTGAGGGCAATTATCCGCGGTCGATCGGGTCGATCCTGAAAGCGCCGACAAATCTGACGGGTGGCATCCAGTCCGTCCATCACCGGCATCTGGCGATCCATCAGAATCAAGTCGTAGGGATCCTGATCCACTGCCTCAACCGCTTCCATGCCATTTTCGACAACCGTCCCTTGATGCCCCAGATTCCTCAGCATCATCATCGTTACCTTTTGGTTCACCTTATTGTCTTCGGCTAACAATATCTTCAGAGCCGTTTTCTCAGTAGGAGCGTCCGATTGGACTTTGTCGACATCAACCGCGCCATCCCAACGGCCCTCAAAGAGGTCGACAAAAGTCTGGCGAAAACTTTCCGGTCGCACTGGCAAGACCAGTTCACGAAACAGGTCATCCATAGAAATCTCCGATTCAGTCCGCCTCAACGGAGTCAGGTAGATGATCGGCAGGCACTGTTTCCCCGCATATTTCTTCAACTGTCCCTGAATTGCCGGACCTTCCAGTCGGGCATTGCGGTCATTCACCACAACTGCCTCAATTGAGCGATAGTAAACCGGGTCGGAAACGGCTTCATGTGCGGATTCGACCAACATCGGCGACATGCCCCAGCTGCGCATCATGGCCGCCATCAGGCGACGGTTGTTGGGATTGGCATCGATGATCAAAACTTTGCGGCCCTCAAGAACCCGGTTTTTTCCATATACGTATATCCGCCCCGCATCCGGAGGCATGGCCACACGGATGTTGAACTGGAAGCAGGATCCCTCCCCATCGTCACTGGCCACAGTAATATCTCCCCCCATCAACTGAACCAGGCGGCGAGTGATTGCCAAGCCAAGCCCTGAGCCCCCGTATTTGCGAGTCATGGATGAATCGGCTTGGGAGAAGGGTTCGAACAGGTGCAACAGCAATTTGTCTGGAATACCAATTCCTGAATCAGTCAACGAAAAGCTGAGATCCCAGTAAGCGTTCTCGACAGGATTGGCTTCCACCATCAGCTGAATCTCTCCACGATCCGTGAACTTGACTGCATTCGAAAGCAGGTTGAGCAAGACTTGACGCAAACGCTGGCGGTCTCCAATCAGGGTCGCAGGTGCATTGGCGTCGATAAAGTACGTCAACTCCACCCGCTTTTCAGAACATTGGGCGGCAAAGATATCCAGTGCGTCGGTCACCGCCTCACTGAGGTCAAAAGGCTCCCGTTTCAACTCCACCTTGTTGGCCTCTATCTTTGAAAAATCGAGCACATCGTTAACTAATCCCAGCAAGCCCTCTCCCCCATTGCTGATCGTGCGGACCATATCGTGCTGAGCTTCAGTCAATTCCGTCTGAACCAGCTGTGAGGCCATCCCAATCACAGCATAAAGCGGGGTCCGAATCTCATGACTCATCACCGCCAGGAAGGTGCTCTTGGCGCGATTCGCCGCCTCCGCAGCCTCCTTAGCATGGTGCAGCGCCTTTTCGGCACGCTTACGTTCGGTCAGATCCATGTCCAGCTGATAGATCTCGGATTTCCCGCCCGGCAACTTCAAGAGGGTATGGCTGGAAAATACCGACATGCGCGCACCGTCCTTCCGCATCATCAAGGCTTCGGCCGGAGCAACGGCTTCGCCACTATCGACCATCTCTCGAATCACAAATTCATAGCGAGCACGGGCAATCGGCGGTACGATCAGGTCGCAAATCGACTGCCCGATAGCCTGCTCTGCAGTGAACCCATACAGTCGCTCACTTGCAGCATTCCAAAAATGCACGATTCCCTTTTCATCAAACCCCTGAACTGCCAGCGTAGGAACCCGCTGAATCAGCAGACGAAACCGCTCCTCACTTTGCCCAAGTGAATTGAGTGCGGACTTCCGACGGGAAATGTCCCTTGCCTGAAGCAGCAGAACCCTTCGCCCCCAACAATCTCCCGCAGAAAGATTGAGTTCAACCGGAAACAAGGTCCCGTCAGCACGAACCCCTTCCGCTTCAAATTGCTGCGACTGGCCTTCCCAGGCCTCCCCAAGAGCACCCTGAAACCTGTCCGAATCCAGGCTTTGTGGTGTGCACAAATCGATCGGATTCTGTCCGATCAAAAGCTTGCGGGCATGGCCGTAAAGTTTTTCCGCAGCCCGATTGACCTCAAGGATTACGCCCTCCGCATTCAAGACGATCACAGCATCGCACAAGCCGTCGATAAAACCCCGAAAAACAGTCTCCGGTAAGATGTCCGAATCCAGCTGAGAAATCGGATAGATGCGCTTGCTCATGACTGCACGTCCCTTCCGCTAATCGAACACGAGTCCGTACAATCTAGAGCTCCGATTGCATTTCCTCGAAAAGCAAGCGAACACTCCAGACTCTGCTGATCGTTCCGGCTCAAATACATCCTTAGACAGTTTGAAGAACGTTAAACGGCAAATGCCCCTCCCTACTTTAGTGGAAACTGTAGATTCACTGAAATTTTCCACAAAAAAGCCCGGACAAGTCCGGGCTTTTGAAAAATCTCTTGCTTGAAAACCGAATCAACGGCGGCGGCGAAACTTGTTCTGGAACTTTTCCACACGGCCTGCAGTGTCGACAAAGCGCTTTTCACCGGTATAGACCGGGTGCGAGTCCATCGTCACGTCGCGAACGATTACATGGTACTCGACACCGTCAATGGTCTCGGTGCGGTCCGACTTGACGGTCGAACGGGTGAGGAAATTTTTTCCGGTGGAAACGTCGCGAAAACAAACCGGATGTGTCTTGGGATGAATATCAGTTTTCATAATGGACCTTACCTCCGTGAATTAACCCTGACGCGCCTTGAAGCGGGGGTGTGTTTTGCAAATGACGTAGATGCGACCACGGCGACGAACCACTTGGCAGTCGGGATGGCGATCTTTTAAAGACTTGATGGAAGAAACGACTTTCATGATAAAATCTCTTGATGGAAAACGGAGGACAAAAGCCTGCCTGCGAGACGCTGTCAACTGATTAAACCGAGCAGCTGTCTTTTTTCTTCCTCAACCGCAAATTTTGCAAGCTTTAAGACCGTAAACAAGCCCGAATCTCCAGCTTTAAGGCCTCGGCGGCTTTGCCAGCGGCAGCGGCAAATCCCGGCCCCTCCCCGGCATATAGAATGCCGCGCGAGCTGTTTATCAGCAAACCGGTACCCTGCGCATTTGCCCCAGCTGCAAGCGTGGCGGCCAGATCCCCTCCCTGAGCACCAATACCAGGCACCAGTATCGGCAGGTCCGGAGCTTCCGCGCGGACCTTTGCCAATTCCTCCGGATAAGTGGCACCTACAACCAGCCCCAGATTCCGGCGCGCATTCCAGGAATCCGCCGCCCTCCGAGCAACGTGCAAGTAGAGAGGACCACCACTGGCCAACTCCAAGCCCTGCAGCTCATCGGAGCCAGGATTCGAGGTCTTACAAAGCACAAAAGCCCCCTTGTCTCCGTAGGCGGTGAACGGCTCCAAGGTATCCCCACCCATGTAAGGATTCAAAGTGACAGCGTCGGCTCCATAAACCTCGTAGCCTTCGCGGGCGTAGTAGGCCGCTGTCGAACCGATGTCGCCCCGCTTATAATCTAGAATAAC
>JBJHBN010000250.1:0-4704 GCA_050485505.1 Opitutales bacterium
ATTTTGTGGTAGTCGAATGCTGGCGATGAGGCGGTGACGGTTGAACTCCAAAGCCATTTCCTGGACCCATCTGCCGACGAGCATCAGGAAGGTAAAGACACTGACAAAATCAAAATAGATGAAGGACTCCCAGCCGCGGACCCAGCCGTACAGGGAGCCCATGTAGGCAAGGCTCACCCCCAGAGCTATGGGGAAGTCGATGTGCAGGAGGCCACTGCGCAGACCGGCAATGCTGCGCTGGATAAAATAGGAGCCGCCGACAGCCATGCTCAGGGAGGCAAACAACAGGGTCAGCCAATGAAACAGGCGAGCCAGTTCGAAGTCCGGCTCCATGCCCAGATAGCGGGGCAAGGTAAAGAGCATGGCATTGAGGGCAAAGGCCGCACACAGGCCCAGCCGGATCGTTAAGCCGTGAGTGGTATTCGCGGTGCTGCGCTGACCAGCCGGGCTCAGCAGGTAGCCGAAGCGCTGCAATTCCCGTGCAAATTCAAGCCATGGAAATAGACCAGGGCGCCAGGCGACTCGGATTTGTCCCAGCTGTGGATTGATCTCGATGCGGTGGCTACCCGGATAGCGTTTGAAAATCTTCTCGATCAGCCAGACACAGCCGAGGCAGGACACCCCTTCCAGGTCGAGGTCCAGTTCCGCAATTTTTGGCGAGCTCTCGGCGGCTTCGTTGACCGCCTGTTCCAGCCAGCGGTAATCCCGCCGGTCGAGCGCACCTGGGCGAACCGGTGAGATGGCTGAATCGCGGAGTTCATAATAGCGGTCCAGCCCTTCATCGTGAATGAGGTGGTAGACATAGGAACAACCATGACAGCAAAAGCCCTCTTCGGCACCTGAATGAGCGGGGATCTCCGTTCCACAATGTCGACAACTCTCACTCATGTTCCGCAGAAAAAGCCGTCTGCACTGGTTTCAAAGACGTAAAGCCGCCAGGCTATAACAGCCGCCACCAACAAAGCCAGACTGCGCTGCACGAGCGCGATCTGCCGGGGCGAAAAACGTCCCTGCAAGCGGACCCACTGAGACTGCGCCAAAGCCAGTAGAGCAACCGTTCCAGCCCCAAAGGCAAAGAGAAATTCCGCGCCCTGAACCGGCGATTGGGTCATCAATGCCAAGCCAAAAACCGCATACAGCGGGGCACAGGGCAACAGCGGAGTCAGGCTTCCCATCACCGCACTGGCCGACAGCCGTGGCATCTGTTGAACCCTGTTACGGACCTTAAAAAGGCGCATCGCCGCCCAACGGGATTGCGGAATCCAGCGGTCGACGCGAAAGGCAATGGCGAGAAAAAACAGCACCAGCGCCCAGGGCAGGAAGCGCGCGGGTGTCAGCGTGTAGCTTTCCAGCCAGGAAAAAGCCAGCAGCCCCAGGCCCCCGGCGAGCGCTCCGATCAGAGTATAGCTGAGCACCCGCGTGCCATGGTAGACCGCAGCCGCCTGCAGCAGCGTTACCGGCTCGTCCTTGCGCGGTGCCAGAAAACAAGCCAGCGGACCGCACATCAAGGCGCAGTGTAAACTCGTGACCAACCCGGCAACAAAGGCCGTTCCCGGACCCGTAATTGCCTGAATGCTATCCATTGCGCCGAAACAGTGCGACGGTGATCCCCAAAATGATGGCCCCCAGCACCATAAAGATCCACAAGGCCGGATAAAATGCGGTCAACCAGGACTCTCCCTCCGGTAAACTCGCATAATAGAGCCCAAAAGAAACGTTCGGAAACAGTAGCGTGAACACTGCCAATCCATTGCGAAAACGCTGCAAAGAGCGGCTAGGCGAATCGCGAAACACCACTTCAGCAAAGAACCACGCGAACACAAACGCGATCCCGCTCATCATCAGAAATACAAACACCAGGAAAAAAGGCATATACTCGACGAAATTGGATAAGAATGTCGCCTGTCGCAATCCTTATCCTAAGAAGTAAGCAGTAGCCCTTCAGCGTCGGGACCCGCTGCCCAAAGCCGAACTTCCCAAAAACACACTGCCCCTGCATGAAATGCAGGGGTTACACCCGCTAACCTGTAATATGAAAGGAAAACTGATAGCGCTTTTCGCTCAGCTTATACTTGTCGAGAGTATCCGGTCCACAACTGGCGGTGCCGAGGCCGCGGTGGGCGTGGTCGAGGAAGAGTTGAGGCTGGTCGAGGTCGATCAATTCGTAGCGGTGGCGGGAGGCGTAGAGGTTCTCAAGGCTGTAGGGGCTGGCGGTGAAACCAAAGGGCGACTCACTGCTCAGGCGCAGGGTTTTGCCTTCGGTTCCCTTTATTTCCAGCCAGCGCAGATCCGTCTTGTGACCACTCTCCTGAGGCATGACGTAGCCGACCGCTTGATCGCTAACGCTGCCTTCGTAGATACCCAATAGCGCGGAGGCCTTGCGGTCGGGATAATTCTCCCAGGGGCCGCGGCCGTACCAACGCAGTCTGGTTCCGGCCTGCGCCAGGCGCAAACCCAGGCCCACCCGCGGTAAGTCTGGAATCTCATCGCCGATCTTCAAGTCCGCATGGATGCTCAGTCCGGACGTGGCCCAAACGTAGCGGATGCCACATTCAAAGTCACGCCACTGTTGGCGACCGGAGCCCAGCCAACTGGTTTCCACTTCCACGACACCTTTCTTTCGCTGCTGCAGCTCCGCCGAACCGAGTTTCCACTCTATCCGGTTCAAGCCAGCGGCAAGCCATCGACCAAGCGGTTTGTGGTCTTGTCCAGAGCGTAGTTTGATCCCGTCGTTGTCCGTCGCCGCCCGCCACAGGGCGGGCACCACGGCGCCTTCAAAAAGTGGGACTTCAGCGATTCCGTGGCGCAGCAGATTGCCTTCGTCGAGGTCGAACAAGGACCACATTCCGCCGCATTGAATCTGCAAACGTCTGCCATCGCGCACTACCTCGATGGCATCAGCCGACGAGACCAAGCGTTTCCTAGAGGCCTTGGCAGCCGCCTGAAGCAATAACTCTTCGCTGGCGATCACATGGCCTTTCGGCATCCAATTGGCCTGCTTGAGTGGTCGATAATGGAGGCGCAGCACACGCTCCGCTTTTGACTGAGCCAACTTCACGGGCCAACCGGGCAGATCCACGACCTGTGCTGTGCCCGGTAGGATATTCGGGCAAGACAGACTTCCCTGTTGGCACACCACACCATCCTCAAGAAGCTCCCAATCGATTTGCAAGTCACCCAGGTCGGTAAACGCGCGCCGGTTGGAAATCCTCAGTTTGCCCGCCTTGCGGTTCTGCCAAGCCGCAGTTGCCGGCCGGGCCAGAAACTGGTGTTCATGACAAGCAGGATGCGGCTCGCGGTCAGGGCCAACCATGCCATCGCAGACAAAATTCGCGTCGTTGGGCTCGTCACCAAAGTCCCCGCCGTAGGCAAAAAAGCTGTGGCCGTCCCTGGTTTTGCAACGGATCCCATGATCACACCATTCCCAAATAAAGCCACCCTGCAGGCCATCTTCGTGGTGGCGCTCGAACAACTCAAAATAATCCGCAAGGCAGCCATTGCTGTTACCCATTGCATGGGAATATTCACAGAGGATCACCGGACGCCTCGGCGTATCCTTGCGGTCCTTCATCCAGTTTTCGATCTCGCCCACATCTGGATACATCGGACAAATCCAGTCCGTGGCCGCATGGCCGCCATCCCAGTCGCGGGCACTCTGCCAGCGCGAAATCGCTCCTTCGTAGTGCAGCGGTCGACTCGGATCGTAATGCCGAATCCAACCTGCCGCCGCGTCGTGATTGGGCCCATAACCACTCTCGTTGCCGAGCGACCAGGCGACAATAGAGGGGTGATTTTTGTCCCGGATCACCATGTTCATGCAACGATCCAGGAAAGCCGCCGCATAGCGCCGGTCCTGACAAATCCAGTTGTGGAAAGCATGTGACTCGATATTGGCTTCGTCCACCACATATAAGCCGTAGCGGTCACACAGCGCATACCAGTAACTGTCGTTCGGATAATGCGCAGTACGCACGGCATTGAAATTAAAACGTTTCATCAGCTGAATGTCCGCTTCCATGGCCTCTCGCGAGACGGCCTTCCCCGTATCGGGATCGTGTTCATGCCGATTGACTCCGCGAAGACGCACCTTGCGCCCATTGACCCACAGGCATCCGTCGCGCATTTCCACGGCGCGAAAGCCGAAAGGGATGACTGTACGTTGTTTTCCGGCGGAGCTGCTCAACTGCAGTTCAATCGAATAGAGTTCCGGAGTCTCATCGCTCCACCAGCGCACTTCCGGAAAATCCTGTTCCCAAACAACGCGACCCCGCTTGCGCGCGAGTGTTCCCGGTTCTGCCTCAACCGCCAAGGTCAAAGGCTTTGGCAATAGCGCTTCGCCATTTGCATCGCGTAGTTGAACTTTCAGTTTTGCACCCGATTCCGGTGCGGAGGGGAAGCGCAGATCCGCGGTCAGTTTCAAATGGCCGCCCGCTCCGCTTTTCAGATCGGGCCGCGCATCGACATGAACATCCCGCAAGTGGATCTGTGGGACGGCATACAGTTCAACACCGCGAAAGATGCCACCCATCCACCATTGGTCCTGATCTTCGACGTAACTCGCGTCCGACCATTTGACCACAACGCAGACCAATGTATTGGTTTTGCCCGCACGTAAGTAAGGGCTGAGATCAAACTCAGCAGGCAGGCGCGAATCCTTACTCATGCCAACGGCTTCTCCGTTGCAGTAAACATAGAGCACACTTT
>JBJHBN010000251.1:0-4698 GCA_050485505.1 Opitutales bacterium
GCTGGACCTCGTGCATCGCGATGTCAATCCGCGCAACATTCTCCTGAGCCACGAAGGCGACATAAAGCTGACCGACTTCGGCGTCGCCAAAGCGCTGAACCTTATGTTCAGCAAGGAGCGCGAGGTCATTGCCGGACACGACGACTACCTGTCCCCCGAACAAGCTCAACGGCGAATAACGGATCGGCGCTCCGACGTCTTCGCCTGTGGGGTTTTGCTGGCGGAAATGATCGCAGGATTCAACATTTTCGCTGCCGATACTCCGGAGCAGACTCGTGAAAACATCTGCACGATGCGGCTGCCTGATTTCCGTGAACTGCGTCCGGATATTCCGGACGAATTGGTTCAGATCACGCGGCGGGCACTTGAGCGCGATCGCGACGCCCGCTTCCCAACCGCCAACGAGATGATGACAGCGCTGGAGTGGTATCTCTACCGTGATGGTTACGGTCCTACGCACGAAAAATTTGCCATCTTCCTCGAACGATGGCTGAAGGATTGAGCTGAAGAATGGCTACACAAGGATTCCAACAGGTTCAGAAACAGGTCCAGTCGATGGTGCTGGCTCCGCAGCTGCGCCAATCCCTGAAGATTCTACAGGTGCCGGCTCTTGAACTGCGTTCTGCTATTCTTGAAGAGCTGCAAACTAATCCAACCCTGGAAGAACTGCCCTTCGAAGACATCTCCATCGAGGAGCGGGCGGAGAAGCCAAAGGAAGAGGATTACGACAGGGGCTCCGATGCGGACGGTGACGACGCTCCCGCAACAGACGAATACGAGCGCCCGGTCGACACCCACGAATCCGCCGAACGCATGGATTTTTCCGACGACTTTTCGGTCTTGGAAAAACTGCACGAGGACTACCGGCAGCAACTCTATGAAGATGCCGGTGAACGACCCTACACTTCCGAGGATGCCGAACGACGCCAGCACTTCTTTGATTCACTGACCAGTACGACCTCCCTTCAGGAGCACCTAATGGACCAGGCAACGATGTCCGAGGATGACAAAGAAGTCTTACAGGCACTGGAGTATCTGATCGGCAACCTGGACGAATGTGGCTTTCTGACCGAGAGCTTGTCCGATGCGGCCCTGGTTACCAACCTTCCTCTGCGTAAACTTCAGGCAGCCTCGAAGCTACTTAAAACACTGGATCCGGTTGGAATCGGTAGCGAGAATGTACAGGAGTGTTTACTAACCCAACTGCAGGCCAAAGGCCGAAAAGATGCGTTGATCGCGAAAATTATCCGCAATCACTGGAACCTGCTTTTGCGCCGACGCATCCCCGACATTGCCCGTAAGACCGGTGCAAATACAGAAGATGTCGAAGCAGCCCTGCGTGAGATATCCCAGCTCGACCCGGCACCGGCGCGGCAATTCAGCGAGGACAACAATCAAGTCATTGAACCGGATGTTACGGTGCAAAAAGACGATGATGGCGACTGGCAGATCATCCTCAACAATGACTACGTTCCCAAACTGCGCATCAGCCCGATCTATAAACAGATGCTGGCCCAGGGGCGCCTTAAGGGTAAGGATCGCGAATACGTTCAGGAGAAATTTCGCAGTAGCCGTTTTCTTATCAATGCGATTGAACAGCGCCAGCAAACGATCGAACGCATCACCCGCCAGCTCCTGCGTTTCCAGAACGACTTTTTCGAACGCGGGACCGCCGGGCTCCACCCCTTGACCATGAACCAGGTAGCGGAAGCGGTCGAGGTGCACGAGACGACAGTCAGCCGCGCCATTGCGAACAAATACATTCGAACACCCCACGGGGTCTTCGAGATGAAGTATTTCTTTACTCCGGGTTATCAGTCTGACGACGGTCAGTCACTCTCCAACAAATCGGTCAAGGAGCGCATCGCCCGGATCATCGAATCCGAACCCGCCAGCAAGCCCTTCAGCGATCAGAAGGTAGTCAAAATCCTCGAAGAGGAAGGGGTTAAGATTGCCCGCCGCACTGTGGCCAAATACCGTGAAGAGCTGGGAATTTTGCCCACTAACCTGCGCCGCAAATACTCCTGATGACTTTACCCGATCAGCAACCGGTGCTCGTAATGGATGCCTGCGGCGCGACTGTCCAGACAGGCATTTACAAGAACGGCGAATGGCTCGCGCGGGCGGACAGCGAAGGCGACGCATTGGAAAACCTCTACGAGCTCTGTGGAGCCTGTCTAGACGAGGCAGGCCTCGAACTCAAGCAACTCGGCGCCTACCTCTTCGCAGAAGGCCCGGGTTCCATGCTCGGCATTCGTTTGACGGCAATGGCAATCAACACCTGGCGCTGCCTGCCGGGTTTAAATCACCCCATTTTCTCATACCGCAGTATTGACCTGGCGGCCCTCGAACTAGCCGGGGAAAAGAAGCTTTCGAACTTCTCGCTGGTAACCCGGCTGCGCAAGAAAGCCTACATCGTACTGCGCTGTGACGAAAGCCAGAGCGCAGTACCCGAAGTGCTCAGTGACGAAAGTATACAAACCCTGAAGGAGCCCGTCTGGGAGCTTTTGCTTAAGGGGCGTGACCCACACACATATCCGCAGCAATGGCCCTACTCCATCGAAAGCTTGCCGGAGCGCCTTCATCGTGCTGATCTCAAGCTGTATGCGCACGAGACAGCAGCCCCTTTTCAAATCCAGAAACCGGAATACCAACGCTGGCAAGGCGAACGCCATCGCTGAATCAGTACTTTGCCGATGAATCTTCCGGTATCCCAGCTCCGCGCCTGGGTTGAGGTCGACCTCAGCCAGCTGGAACGCAACCTGCACGCCATCCGCGCAGCCCTGCCCCGCCACCTGAAATACATCGCCGTGGTCAAGGCGGATGCCTACGGACACGGCATGGCAGCCGTCAGTTCGCGACTGATGCGGGCTGGTGCCGACCTCTTTGCCGTCGCCAACCTCAGCGAGGCTGCGGCCATCCGTGAACTGGGCTCTGGCTGGCCAATCCTACTGTTAAGCCCCTTGCTACCCACAGAGGTGCGGGCGGCTATCGATACCGACGTAATTCCGGTCATCTCCACTCTGGAAGAAGCCAAAGCCCTCAACGAAGCCGCGCTACGCAGTCAATCCAAGCTCCGCATACACCTTAAGGTGGACACAGGCATGGGGAGGCTCGGCTGCTGGCACATGGAGGCCCTTACTTTGTTTCAGCGACTGTCCCAGCTGCCCGCTCTCCGGGTGGACGGAGTTTGCACGCATTTTTCCTCGGCCGACACCGACCCCGAATTTACCCGGGTTCAGCGCAAGCGTTTCGAATCCGTGTTGCAGCAGCTAAAGCCGGCACCGGCTGACGGCTGCATCCTGCACGCCGACAACAGTGCCGGCATCGATACATTCCCCAAAGACGGTCCCCTTAACGCCGCTCGGATCGGCCTACTACAGTTCGGCATCAAGCCGCATCCCGGTTCCCTGCTTGAACAAGTAAGCGTCGCCCCGGTCTTAAGTTTCCGAACCCGCGTCGGCCTTGTCAAAAACCTTCCCGCGAATACCCCCATCAGCTACGGACAAACCCACCGCCTGCCCCAACCCGGCCCCATCGCCATCCTCACCGCAGGCTACGCCGACGGCATCCCCACTTCCTTAAGCAACCGCGGAGAGGTCCTCATCCGCGGCCAGCGCTGCCCCATCATCGGCCGCGTCACCATGGATCAGACTATCGTAGACGTCAGCAACCTCCACGAAATCCGCCCCGGTGATCCCGTAACCATCGTCGGCAAAGACGGCCGCGAATCCATCCACGTCCGCGACTTCTGCCAGCACACCGGCCAAATCGAGTGGGAATTTTTCTGCAACCTCTCCAAGCGTGTCACCCGCCAATACCTGACCGGTACTATTGCCCGCCCCTGAGATATCCCAGGATCTAACGGCCTAAACCGCAAGACCGCTACCCGACTGCGCAGTGGGGACCACTGCACCTACGTTGTGAGGGCAAATTATCCTTTCCTATGGGCGCTTTTGATCGCAGAGTGAGGCCATGGCATCGGACAAGAAACGACCGGAATGGGCACCTGCCGAGGGTGGCGAGGGCTTTAACTGCGAAGTGGTCCCCGGCGGAGAGCGGGCGGAAAAGCTGGCTGCGGTTCCGAAACGGCGTAGGCTGGGCAAAGACGATTACATTCGCGGGATTCGCAAAGGCGATCGTACGATTCTGGCTCGGGCTATCACTCTGGTGGAAAGCAATGCAGCGCAGCACGAGGAAATGGCTCAGGCTATCTTGAAGGAACTACTGCCAGCGACCGGAAACTCGATCCGCATTGGAATCACCGGCATTCCTGGAGTTGGAAAAAGCACTTTCATCGAAGCGCTGGGCGAATACCTCTGCGCCGAGGGACACCGGGTTGCGGTGCTCGCGGTGGATCCGTCGAGTTCACTAACCCGTGGCAGCGTGCTCGGCGACAAAACCCGCATGGAGCAGCTGGCACGCAATCCACGGGCTTTTATCCGCCCGTCTGCGACGGGCGGCAACCTCGGTGGCGTCGCCCGTAAGACGCGGGAAACGCTCCTGCTCTGCGAGGCCTTCGGTTTCGACATCATTTTGCTGGAAACGGTCGGGGTCGGGCAAAGCGAGGTGACGGTGCGGTCCATGGTCGACTGCTTTCTACTTCTGCAAATCGCCGGTGCTGGAGACGAACTTCAGGGCATCAAAAAAGGCGTAGTTGAGCTGGCTGACATCATTGTGGTCAACAAAGCCGACGGA
>JBJHBN010000252.1:0-2355 GCA_050485505.1 Opitutales bacterium
CCGGTTGCCCTTGGTGCCGAGAGGCGATGACCTTTTTCTCACAGCATGGAGTTGAAGTTTCCATTCGCGATGTCACTCGCAGTAAACGGGATATGCAGCGCATGGTCGAGGTGAGCGGGCAAAGCCTAACTCCGACTTTTGAATTTGATGAGTTCGTTGTTGCGGACTTTAGCGTGGAGGAGTTTCTCGATGAAATCGAGCAGGTGCCGGAGATGAAGCGTCAGCTTGGCTTTGGCGACGAGGAAGACTGGAACTAAGGCGATGGCAATCGAGCGGCCCATGAACCCGGGGAAGGCGGAGGATTTCAACCGCTTTGATTTGGTTATTCTGGTGCTATCGGTTTTTGTCCTCGGCGCTTTGGCGATCGAGGTGATGCTGGACTTAAGTCCGGAGACGGTAAGGGTTCTCAACCGCATCGATTTTGCCGTCTGCATGGTCTTTTTGGCCGACTTCTTTTGGCGCTTATACAGGGCCCCGGACAAGAAGGCTTTCATGAAGTGGGGCTGGATTGATTTTCTGGCCAGCATTCCGGTCGTGAATGAGCTGCGCTGGGCGCGTTTGATTCGGGTTTTGCGTATCCTCAGGATTCTCCGTGCTTTTCGCTCTGGTAAGACCTTGATCTCTTATGTCTTTCACCGTAAAGGGCAGAGCGCCCTGAGTATCGGTTTGTTGACCGGATGCCTGGCGTTGTTCAGTGGTGCGGTTTTGATTCTGGAAGTTGAGGCAAGCCATCCAGACGCAAACATTCTCAATGCGAATGACGCGATATGGTGGTCGATGGTGACGGTGACAACGGTCGGCTACGGCGACTTTTATCCTGTTACTCTGGAGGGACGCATCATTGCCTCGGCATTAATGGTTGTAGGTATTGGCTTGTTTGGAACACTATCCGGAGCCATGGCGTCCATTCTCCTCAGTGGCTCAAACGAAGAACAGGATGAGCGTCTGGAGCGGCTCGATCGCATGGCGCGAGAAGTCTTGAACAAGATCGAAGTGCGCGATTGGAACACGGATAATCCGCCGCCAGCATCAAAGCGGGGTAAATCGAAAGGGTCGTCGGAATTCCCCGACGATCCGGATTGAGTCGACAATGGCGCACACTGTATGGGCTGAATTGAAGGCGTTTGCGCTTCAACCGGCAGCGGCGGTTGAAATAGTGGCATCGAACGATTGTTTTGAAGTGCTGCGGCATTTGGTCCGGGCCATGACTCAGGGAAGTCATTTGATCCTTCTGGACGCGGATCCTGCTGAGCGGGAAAGCGCTATGGCTGAAGCGATTCTAAACAGTCGAACGCGTGAGTGGGCCATTGATAAGGCAGCACCTGCTGAGGAAGCACCCCTACATGCCTGGCGGGCACACTGGCGGAGGCAGGAGGACTTCCGTTTGAGTCTATTTACTTCCGGAACCACTGCGGCGCCGAAGCATTTGCTTCACCGTCTCCCAGTCCTGATTCGGGGGGTACGTGAGCACTTGCCTGCAAAACCGAGGATTTGGGCCAGTGCTTATCATCCTGCTCACATGGCAGGTGTTCAGTTGATGCTGCAGGCACTTTGGTGCGGCGATGCCATCTGGCCGATTAACCAGATGGGCTACAACTGCCTGGAAAACGAATTGAAACAGGTGCCGGCAACTCACTTGGTGGGCACCCCCAGCTTCTTCCGTCTACAGATGCCTTTCAGGGCTCCTTGTGAAAGCGTGCAGCAGGTTAGTCTTGGCGGTGAGCCACTGGATGAGGCATTGCTGGCACGCCTTCATTATGCTTTTCCCAAGGCCCGGGTGCGAAACATCTACGCTTCGACAGAGGGAGGCAGCCTGTTTGCCTCGGACGGAGTTTGGTTTAGGGTGCCGCCTGTTCTTAAGGATTCGGTACGCATTGATGGTGGGGAGATCTGCCTGCACGAGAGCCTGTTGGGGCAGGGAGCTCTTTCGTCAAAGGAGAAGGGGGACTGGTTTCGGACTGGGGACCTGGTGGATCTGGATCCTGAGGATTGCAGACGTTTTCAAATTCGCCGGAGGAAGGCCGATGTCATTCACACAGCTGGCTACCGGGTTGATCCTGCCGTAGTTGAGTCCGCATTGCAGTCAATTCCCGGCGTTAAGATGGCACACGTTTATGGACGTGAGAACCCTGTCGTGGGAACTCTGGTTTGCGCGGATTTACATGGGGAACCCATGTCGGATCAGAAAATCCGTGCAAAACTCGCCGGACAACTGACTCCTTACCAGATTCCGCGGGTCTACAACTGGCTCGATGAGCCAGGCCTCACGCTCAGTGGAAAGCTGGCCCGAAGAAAAATGTGTTCAGAATCTTCTTGAATGCTTGACGGGCGCTTCCGAGTTTCCATAGTCCTTGC
>JBJHBN010000252.1:2365-4695 GCA_050485505.1 Opitutales bacterium
CTTCTACGGTTAGGCCCATGGTGTAATTGGTAACACAGCTGATTTTGGTTCAGTCGTTCAAGGTTCAAGTCCTTGTGGGCCTGCCACTTTAAATTTCGTCTTTCGGTTGGTCTTTGTGTTCGGCCCATTCCTCGGCGAAAACAGTGGAAAGGATCTTTAAGTGGACGCTTTCGTAGTCTCGATGTTGGGAAAGAGGTTGCCATTGGTAGCCATCCAGGACCCGGTGTAGCATGCGGCGTCTGATGGGTGCAAAGGATTCCTCCGTCTGTTCCGGATAGATCATTTTCTGCCTGTGCAATTCATCCGCGCCCACTGCCAGTGCCCAGGTCCCGTAAATCAATTCTTCGAGTGGAGTATCCCTGGGCAGTTCACCCGCTTTGATCGCGTCTGTGGCGATGGAACGTAAGAGTTCAAGGATTTTGTGATGCAACTCAGTCAGGCGCTCATGGTGTTCGGGCGAGGCTTTATCGAGTACTTCGGGGGCTATGATCTGTGGGCAGCAATCGCTTTCCGACCAGTTGCGCACCTCGGAGGCTGCGATGATCGCTGCGTAGCGGTCGCGGGAAGCGCCTGGAAAGCGGGCACCCTTGCTGAAGATCGCATAAACACCTGCCTGGATCCGGCAGAACAGTGCCATGAGCACATCTTCTCTGGATTTAAAATGATTGTAGAGGGTGCCTTTGGAAAAAGGGACGAGTTCGGCAATGCGCTCCATGGTTACGCAGCCAAGCCCTTCCCTGAGAAGAATCTCGTGGGCCAGGTCCAGGATTTGGGTCTCACGCTCCTGCAAAGTTTTTGGGGTTAATTTGCGAACCATATAGATTAATTTCCTTTTACCATAAGTTTTGTCAATTGAAAGTTGACGGTGCGTCAACATTGGCTAGGGTGCTCAATTCTAAATTTATGAAACGCAAACGTCTCTTTTCTTTTCTCGTCGTTGGTCTGGGTATCTTCTTAATCGTCGGAATCCTTGTTGGGGTGAAAGGTTTGCAGATCGCTGCCTTGATTGAGGCAGGGGAATCCATGCCGGAACCTGAGGAAACTGTCGCCGCGCACACGGTCGAGGTTCGTTCGATTGAGCAGACTTTGACCGCCCTTGGTACTGTTTCTCCAGTCTTTGGAGTCGATATTGCCGCGGACGCACCCGGCGTTGTGAGACAGATTGCCTTCCGCTCTGGGCAAACTGTGCGGGAGGGCGATTTACTTGTGCAATTGGATGTCGCGGTGGAAAAGGCTGAGCTCGCTTCCGCCGAGGCATCAGTTCGGCTTGCAGAGCTCAATCTTGAGCGCTCGCGTGACCTGTATGGGAAAGAGGCGGTTCCCAGGGCAGAACTGGATGCCGCCGAAGCCAACCAATTGCAGGCTCGGGCTCGGGTGGAAGCTATGCAGGCAACTATTGATCGTAAAACCATTCGCGCACCTTTCGATGGGAAGCTGGGTGTTCGGCAGGTTCAGTTGGGTCAGTTTCTGAACAGTGGGGCAGCCGTTGTTTCGCTGCAGGCGATGGAGAGCGTTTATGTTGACTTCACCCTGCCACAGCAGCGTTTGTCTCTACTCAACACCGGCATGTTAATACGAGTGCGCAGCGACGCATCACCGGAGAAGGTCTTCGAAGGCGAATTGACAACGATTGAGCCAGCCGTTGATGGCCGGACCCGCAGCGTGCGTCTGCAGGCGAGCTTTGAGAACCCTGACCTTTTGCTGCGTCCCGGTATGTTTGTTCAGGTTGAAGTGGTATTGCCGCAGGAGGAGAACGTCAAATTGATCCCAGCGACTTCCGTGCTGGCAGCACCCTACGGTGACAGTGTCTTTGTCGTTCAGGAACGTGAGGATGGCGCGCAGATCGTGCGTCAGCGCTTCGTGCGCCGCGGCCGCAGCGTTGGTGATTACGTGGTGATTGAGGAGGGTGTAGAGGAAGGAGACCTGGTGGTTTCCGACGGTGCCTTTAAGCTTCGCAATGATTTAAAGGTGCGCATCGACAACGCCAAGGCAGCCCAGCCGAGTTTCGATCCGCAGCCTGACGAAGCCTGATCAAGGTTTAAGGAGACTGTCATGAAATTTACCGACTTATTTATACGGCGTCCGGTTCTCGCTATCGTGGTGAACCTGGTTATTATTATAGCCGGCTTGCAAGCGATCTCAAGTTTGAGCGTTCGCCAATACCCACAAAGTGATAACGCATCAGTCACGGTTACCACCGTCTATATTGGCGCCGATGCCGAGCTGGTACGCGGATTTATCACAGCCCCCATGGAGCGTGCTATCGCTGCGGCGGATGGGATCGATTACATTCAATCGGAGAGCACTCAGGGGATGTCTACAATTACTGC
>JBJHBN010000253.1:0-4680 GCA_050485505.1 Opitutales bacterium
ACGGCTGGCGAAGAGCGTCCGCTTCGTCGATACGAAGGACATCGGCGATCCGGTCGAGAAGGCCCGCGAGTATTACCAGGACGGGCTCGACGAACTGGTCTTCTACGACATCACCGCTTCCAGCGATGCCCGGGAAACGATCAAAGATATTGTTGAGGCAACAGCTTCCCAATGTTTCATGCCTTTGACCGTTGGTGGAGGCATTCGCACGGTTGAGAATATTCGCGACCTGTTGAACGCCGGAGCCGATAAGGTAAGCTTGAATACGGCTGCTCTAAATAATCCGAACCTGATCGCAGAGGCATCTGGTAAGTTTGGCAACCAGTGCATTGTCGTTGCTATCGACGCCAAACGTGACACCGAACACGGAGGTTGGCGTGTTTACACACATGGTGGTCGCAATCCCACCGAGTGGGATGCTCTCGACTGGGCCAGAAAAGCTGTTGAGCTCGGAGCCGGTGAAATCCTACTGACCAGCATGGATGCGGATGGCACCAAGGCCGGCTATGACGTGGAGTTGACCCGAGCCCTGAGTGATGCCGTTGAAGTACCTGTCATCGCTTCAGGGGGTGCAGGCAATCTGGATCACTTGGTCGAAGTGCTCAAGCAAGGCCATGCCTCAGCTGTGCTGGCTGCCTCAATTTTTCACTTTGGTGACTACTCCATTCCCGAAGCCAAACAGTATTTGGCAGGGCACGGGATACCAGTGCGTCTCTAAAAGTTGCCGGAAGTCCATTGTAGCGGATGAGCGATAGCCCTTCGAAAGGGTGTGGTCGGGTTGCCCCGAAACGCTTTTGCTGTTATCTACAATCTTCGTGAATCTCTCGCCTCTCTGCTACGCGTTTTAATTGTCAACGTTTCTCAAAGCTTTTGACCCAGGGAACTAAATTGCGGCCAACGGCCAGCCGGATACTGTAGCCCGAATCCGCCTCCAGAAAGGCTTCTCTGAATTTTCTTGGAAGCGTGACTGTAGTCAGCTTTGGCCCCTGAATCGTGCCGTAAGGTTCCGCATCTGAATCGACAAAGACCCGGACCTTTCCCCGCAGAAAAAGGTATTCTTGATCGTCGCCTGCATAGCGCTCACGCAGAGTTTCAATATCTGCCGCAAGATCTACTAGCTGCAGGCGGCTTATGGGAAACGGTCGCCGAGGTCTGTCCTCGGATTCTCCTACCGGAGCATCGGGGTTGTAGGTAAATACATAAATGGCCGTCCTTGGTAGCATGCGCTCATAAAAACGGCGCCCCTGTTTGGTGTCCGCAGAACGGGAAACGTCGAATCCCAGCTCTTTGAGCATTTCCCGGTCAATAAAACGGGAAACTGCACCTGGGGACTGCAGACCAAGCCGATTCTCCCATCGAAGTCTCAATTCAATGCTGCTACTCTCAGCATTGTGACTCTCCCATCCCGGGTTTCCCAGCTCACGGTCGGTCAGGCTTATTTCCGTCACCGGATCACCACTGCGGTTGAGCCAGACGCTCATTCCGATCAGGGCATTGCTCAGGAGGATCCAGACGACCGCTGCTGCGATACTGCGGTTTGTGCGTATCCAGGTATTCATGCGACACCTCCCGGCCTCGGCAGGATCCGGTCCCGAATGCGCCGTAGCAGAACAAGAAAGCCCAGAGCAGTTAAACCGAGGATAAAAAAGAAAAGGTATTTGGGCAGGAAATCCCAGAACCAATCAAAGAGCTTCACATAGAAGAATAAGGCAAAAAGCACCATCGCCGTACGGGTCGTCTCGAGCCATTGCTGCCGAATTCCCACACCGACTGCAGTCAGAGTTCCAACAAAACCTAGAACCTGATAGACGATTTCCAGGCGGTCTTTATCAACCGGTAGGTAGCTCATTTCACCCCAGAAGGCTAGAAACAACATTGGAATAAAAACCAGCAACAAACCGGAGATACGGTATACAGGGACAAACTCTATGCAGCGCCGGTGGCGGATAGCCAGAGGCATGAGAAAGCATAGGGACCCGATCACAAGCAGATTTTCGGGTCTCTCGTTGGCACTGGACCAGGAAGCGCCCATCATCATGACGGTGAATGCAGTCAAAAAGGCGGCTGAAGATGCAATGGCCGCCACCAACACCCACTTCAGCCTAAAGCGATAGGCCAGAATGAAACCGTAAACGCCTGCCAGAAGAAAGGCATACGGCGACGGGTAGAGATTGAACATCGAACCCGGCATCACGATGTTGAGAACAAAGGCGACAAACGCAATCGTGCCACACAATTGGGTGAAGTAGGAAGAAACGTCTCGACGCTCAATCCAAACGGTAAGACCCAGAGTGCCCAGAGTCGACGCCAACAACAGGGACATCTGCGCCAACGACGTCAGGTATCCCCATAATTGGTGAAAGAAGAAGAATATACCGGCGGATAAGGCCGCCGCACCCAGCAGAGAGGCAATTCGCATCCCCGCGGACAGCTGACGGGCCCGGCTATCCGCATCGATGTCAAAACTCGCCTTCAGCGATTGGATTAAAGCGCAGTGATACTCGCGCACTGCATCAAGTGCATCTGGCTTTATTTCGACAATCCCTGCGGACTGCAGCCTTTCAAGCTCACGCTGGAAAGCCTGAACCTCGTCCACCCGCTGTTGGGCGGCCTGTTTGTCCGACGGTTGCATGCAGCGGTTGTAAGTGACTGGTGCTTACTGTCAAGGTTTACGCCCTTGCATAGCTTCCTTTCGCTGCCATTCTCGCAGCATCCGTCAGGCTTTCCGTTGGCCTCAGTGAATTATAACCTGAGCTATCCCTTGATATTAGCAGAGTTACAAACGAAGCTATTTCTGGCTTCTCGCTAAATTAGACTAGCTTAAGAAGAGAATATAATCTTATTAGGTGCCTTAATTTAAATTTATGAGTTCCCTCATCAACCCATCACCATCGAAAGAAAACGCCTCAGCCGCGCCGGAGTCCTCAGCCTGGCGCGGATTTCAGGTAGGAACTTGGACGGAGTCCGTCGATGTTCGCGACTTTATTCAGCGCAACTATAGCCCCTACACCGGTGGGGATTCCTTCCTGGTTGGGCCCAGCGAGCGGACGGAACGCCTATGGGATACGCTTAAAGGTCTGCTGGCTAAGGAACGGGAAGCGGGCGGTGTTCTTGACGCTGACACGAAGATCGTTGGACGGGTCGCATCCCACGGGCCTGGCTATATTGACAAATCACTGGAGCAGATTGTCGGCGTTCAAACAGACGCCCCTCTTAAGCGTGCACTCCTGCCCTATGGAGGGCTTCGCATCGCGATGAAGGCTCTGCAGGCCCACGGACGCGAAATGGATCCGGAGACGGTGCAAACCTTTCTAGCACACCGCAAGACTCACAATGACGGTGTTTTTGACGGCTATACGGACGACGTTCGCAAGGCCCGCAGCGCCGGAATCGTCACCGGCCTTCCCGATGGCTATGGCCGCGGCCGCATTATTGGTGATTATCGTCGCGTAGCCCTCTATGGAGTTGACCGCCTCATTGAGGATAAAAAGGCGCAAATCGCCGAAGACGAGAAGGAGCAATTTTCAGAAGACTGGATCCGCGAACGCGAGGAAATGTCCGACCAGATCCGTGCTCTCAAAGACCTGAAAAAAATGGCGAAAGCCTATGGATTTGATATCTCCGGCCCAGCCCGAAACGGCAAGGAAGCCGTTCAGTGGACCTATTTTGGCTATCTGGGTGCGGTAAAGGAACAAAACGGCGCGGCGATGTCCTTCGGTCGGACTGCCACATTCTTTGATATCTATTTCGAGCGCGACATTGCCGAGGGCACTCTCAGCGAGGAAGCAACCCAGGAAATAATAGATCACCTCGTCATGAAGATGCGGATTGTCCGCTTCATTCGAACCGAAGACTACGATGCCTTGTTTTCAGGCGATCCAACCTGGGTCACTGAGAGCATCGGAGGGATGGGCGAAGACGGTCGTACGCTGGTGACTAAAAGCAGTTTTCGCGTGCTGCAGACACTGTTCAATTTGGGTCCCGCCCCGGAACCCAATTTGACGATTCTCTGGTCGGAACAGTTGCCGCAGGGATTTAAGGACTTCTGTGCCAGAGTCTCTATAGAAACCAGCTCCATTCAGTATGAAAACGATGACCTGATGCGGCCTTACTGGGGTGATGACTACGGCATTGCCTGCTGTGTGTCCGCCATGCGAATCGGTAAGCAAATGCAGTTTTTCGGCGCACGGGCCAATCTCGCCAAAGCTCTGCTCTACTCGATCAATGGCGGTCGCGATGAGCTGAATGGTGAACAGATTACCGAGCCTTTCGAAGCATTTACGGGAGAGTATCTTGAATACGATGAGTTGATGGAACGCTTCGACAAAATGATGGACTGGTTGGCTCACACCTATGTCAAGGCGCTTAACATCATTCATTACATGCACGACAAGTATTGTCCGGAGCATCTGATGATGTCTTTGCACGACAAGGTTATCCTGCGCACCCTGGCCTGCGGTATTGCCGGCTTGTCAGTCGCCACGGATTCGCTCTCCGCAGTGAAACACGCCAAAGTGAAGGTTATCCGTAACGAAGAGGGTCTTGTCGTCGACTATGCCATCGAAGGTGACTATCCTGCCTATGGAAATAATGACCCCCAGGCCGATAGCATCGCTACCGGGCTGGTCGAGCGCTTCATGGACAAGCTGCGCCAGCAGCCCACCTATCGCAATGCAGTGC
>JBJHBN010000254.1:0-4650 GCA_050485505.1 Opitutales bacterium
AGACAGGTTTCGACAGGCGTGACAGCACTGAAGTCGCAAGAGTGCGCAGGTCGGCAGGTGACAGTAGGCCCGGTGTTCCACCGCCCCAGAACATTGTGTCCACAGCGGTTGGCGCTCGGTGCTGATTCAGCTCCTGGTCGATGCCTTGCAGATAGTCTTGAACTTCTGAGCGACTCGGTGGTCTCTGATAGAAGTTGCAGAAATCACATTGCCGCGCGCAGAAGGGCACATGCAGGTAAAGACCCTGCTTGAGGTCTTGCGCTTTTTCTTGCAGTCTATTCACGGGTGATACAGAAACGATTCAACACATTACGTAATGTTTAAGAGCAAAACACTTTGGATTCGGGTATTCGCAATCTCTGCCACAGCATTTATTCTGGCGGGTTGCAATACGGTATTTACGAACTATACCCCGGAGCGCATTCCGCAGAATCCGTCCGGGATCTACACGTTCAGCTTTCTGGCGAACCCGCCGGTGCGTTCGGCGATCTCTGGAAGCGAGACCGCGCAGATCGTCATCAACGGTGAAACGCACGAGATGCAGCAGGATCCGGAGAATTCGCGCCTGTTCACCTTTGATTACCGAATCCCGCAGGGGATTACCGAAGTGCGCTATTATTACATTTTGCACTTTGACCACTCGAACAATGGCCAAACCCGCCGTACCACGCGCTACAGCACGCACGAGGAGGGCAAGGTGTTTCAGGGCCGCTTGATCAACCGCTACCCGATCCAGCTCGTCAATGAGCGCGGTCCGGTCGGCGCCTCGATTGCGCTCGTTGGCAGTGGCTTTTCGAGTCAGGACGTCGTTATGGTCGGCGGCCGCGAAGCCACCACCACTGTACATTCCGGCAATTCAATCGAATTCACTATTCCGGGCGTTTCCGCTGGCCGCAGTCACGAGGTTGTGCTGCGCAGTGGCGACGGGGACATCCCGGTTGGATCCCTGCGCGTTGACTCTGCGCAGATGCGGGTGCAGCCAAGCCGTCTGACTATTGACAGTGGTTCTGCCGATTTGCTGATTGTACAAGTTGAGAACCCCGCCCCACGCGGAGGTTATTACGTGGACATCCGCACCGACATTCCCGACAGTGTGATCATGCCCGAAGTGACTATTCCTGAAGGCGCCCGTTCCGTGAATGTGCGCGTCGAAGGTGGCGAACCTGGGCGTGGAATACTTTCAGTTCGGATTTCCGGCTTCAATACGGTTGAGGTTCCGATCGAGGTCCGCTGAGGCATTTGTTGCGAGGTAGCTTTTCGCTTCAGCTTGGGGGTGTCGGCAGAGTTACGATTTCTCTGGATAATTCCTCCCCAGCATAAATGTAGTGCTACTGCAGTGGCGCCAACAGGCGTGCGACACGGACGGCGATGCGGAAGTAGAGGGGGCGGCGGAGGTATTCGGTGGGTTCGACGATGCGTGACTGTCGGAAATCCTCGGCCATCATTTCTTCGACGCGGCGAGCAAAGGAGGGATTGGCGACGAGAGCGGTCATCTCGAAATTGATGCGGAATGAGCGGTTGTCAAAGTTGATGGTACCCACACTGGAGAGGTAGTCGTCGACCAGCATCACTTTGCTGTGGAGGAAGCCGGGCTGGTAGCGGTGGATTTTTACGTCTGCCAATTGAGGCAGGGCGATGAAATAAAAGGAACTGAGCCAGACCAGCACGTGATCGGGTTTTTCAGGCAGGAGAATGCGCACGTCGACGCCACGCAGGGCGGCCAGTTCGAGGGCGGTGACCATTTGCTCATCCGGCACGAAATAGGGGCTGTGAATCCAGATCCGCTCCTTGGCCATTTGAATCAGCTGAAGGAAGGTCAGTGAGCAGGTCTCGCGTTTGTCTGCGGGGCCGGTCGTCAGGACGAGGGCTTCCCAGCCGGTTGGCTTTTCCGGCGGCATCGGCCAGTCCACTTCTGGGAGCTCGCGGGTTTCCCAGTACCAGTCTTCACAGAAAGCCAATTGTCCACCGCTGACGGCGGGCCCTTCCAGGACGATGTGGGTATCGCGCCAGTGGCCAAACTTTGGGTTTTTGCTGATGTAGGTGTTGCTGACGTTGTGGCCGCCGGTCCAGCAGCGTTTACCATCCACCACGACGATTTTACGGTGGTTGCGGAAGTTTAGACGGGTTCGGCCCCGCCAGCCACGGCCTGTGCGGAAAGGAACGGCTTGCACCCCGCCAGCATGCAGGTCTTTAAGGTAGGAGCGAGTCAGCTTGCGGCTGCCAATCGAGTCGTAGAGTAAATAGACCCGCACGCCTCTGGCGGCCGCATCCAGTAAAACCTGTTTCAACTGCCGCCCCAGTTCATCGTCGATTATGGTGAAAAACTGGATGAGCACATAGTTTTTCGCCTCTCGGATACCGGTGAAAATGGACTCAAAGGTCGCATCTCCGTTGACCAGTAGTTCCGCATGGTTGCCGTAGGAGAAAGGGGACTTGGCCAGTTTTTCGATGGTGTGGCGGTCCTTGGGGTTGAGTCCCTTTACGTCACGTTCGGAGAGAAAGGTTGGAAAACTCCTCTCGTGAATTCCCTGAAGGTCTTCGTTTACCCGTCGGCGTGCCTGCACATACGCTTCGAAGCGGTTGATTCCGAAAACCAGATACAGTGGCACCCCTAAATACGGAAAGATACTCAGCATCAAAGCCCAGGCAATGGTTCCTTGCGTTGTCCGATTGGTCATCACCGCGTGTCCAGCCAGCACGAAACCGGAAAGCTGCAAGGCTAGAATACCCGTCCCGACAAGAAACGAGTAGAGGTACTGAATCGTGGGGACCATCGATGAAAGCACAGTGAATTGATTACATTTTCGCAAGCCAAAGCGAATTCCAATAGCCGAGATCAACGTCTATTGCTTGCTGCTGGCGGTAGCTTCCAATGAAGCGGTGTCACTTGCCTTCTTTGTAAATATACTTTTTGTGTTAAGGATGGGTAACTTATCTTTGTTGTTTCGTCTGTCTGATTTTTTGTTAGTCTGTAAATTTCTGGTGATTATGGCCACCGCGGTCATGATAGCCGGTCTTTCCAATAGTGCGGAGGCATGCACACGAGTGGTTTATCTTGGACCCGAGGACCGCGTGCTCACAGGGCGAAGCATGGATTGGAAATTGCCAATGCTGAGCAATGTATGGGTATTTCCCAGGGGCATTGAGCGGACTGGACTGGCTGGGCCGCGGTCGGTGGAATGGACCTCGCGCTATGGCAGCCTGGTCGTAACCGGCTACGACATTTCCACGGTAGACGGTATGAATGAAAAGGGCCTCGTCGTGAACTTATTGTGGGAAGTCAATGCTTCCTACCCGGAAGACGATGGTCAGACCCCGCGTATATCACTGTCTGTTTTTTCGCAGTATTTACTGGATAACTATTCATCGGTATCCGAGGCACTGGCCGACTTTCGTGCGAACCCTGTGCATGCTGTGACCGGGCCTCTTCCTATTGATCCGGATCGTCTGGCGACAGTTCACGTCTCTCTGTCGGATGCTTCCGGAGACAGTGCCATCATTGAGTTCATTGATGGGCAAACAGTGGTTCACCACGGGCGTGAATATCAGGTGATGACCAATGAGCCGACATATGAGGAACAGCTCGCCGTCCTGTCTTATTGGCAGGGGGTCAATCCACGCGAGTTTCTGCCAGGAACAGTCCGTGCCTCTGATCGTTTTGTGCGGGCTCACTTCTACATCAACTCAGTTGTCCAGAGCGACGATCCCCGGATTGCGGCCGCCTCAGTTTTCAGTGTGATCCGACAAACATCAGTGCCATGGGGCATCAGTGTTGAGAATGCACCGAATCTGTCCACTACGCGTTGGCGCGTTGTCGCTGATCAGAAAGATCGCCGGTATTATCTGGAGTCAGTGATCTCTCCGAGTGTTTTCTGGGTAGACCTTTATTCGTTTGATTTCGCTGAAGGGGCTTCCGTTAAAAAGCTCGAATTGGGGATTGATATGGAGCGTGTATTGTCTGGTGAGGTTTCAGCCAAGTTCGAGGATGCAGTCGCATTTCAGTTTGAGCCTGCTGAGTAGCTCGTCCCGACCCAATGGCCAGTAGCACGTTTCCTGTTCGCGACAGGGAACAATTGCCTGGACCCCTTGACTCAAGTGGATTTAGCGTACAGTTATTGCCGAGCTGTTGCATGACATCTGAGACTCCAACACTTGGTTAAAAGTCTTGAAAGCAGCCAAAAAAACACCCCCGCCGGGCCTGGCGGGGGTGCTGTTACCTAACATCTGAGACTCCAACACTCAGAATTCGAAACGGGTTGTGATGAACACCTGCCGCGGGTCAACAATGCGGTAGGCGTATGGAGAGCCATCGTAGTTTACGGCGATCGGCTGGAGGCTGCCGTTTTCGGTTACGTCGCGCACATTCAACTGAACAGTCATGCGCACGCGTTCGTCCATAATCAGGCGACTGTAGGATGCCCACAGATCCAAGTGGAACTGAGCGCTGTCGAAGACAGGGCGACTCAGGTCTGCGGTGTCCATGGTGCCGTCGCCGGAGCGGTCGTAGCCCATGTAGCCGATTGTGGACTTGTCTTGCCAGCGAATACCGCCGCCAAAGGTGAAGCCCTGCATGAATCCATCGACGAAACGGTAGTTCGTGATGAAGTTCGCGCGCCATTTGCGCTGGCCGGTTGTTACGCGGCCCTCGGT
>JBJHBN010000255.1:0-3152 GCA_050485505.1 Opitutales bacterium
GGCTGAGCCTTATCGTACTGTTCTCTGCTGCATGGGCGGAATGGGCATTGCGTCAGCACCGTCAGCAAAAATTGCTTAATCATTCTGCCTACATAGAGGCGGGCCTGCAGACTGTCGCCGAAATTGCCCGGGAGGACTTGTTGGGCTGGCTCGAGGATGAACAGGCAGTCAGCTTTGATGGCGCAATGATGGGTAGGTCCGGGGTCTCTGGATTGTTACGGGGTACTTCTGAGATCGTTTGGATGGAATCGTCTGGAAGCCTGGCCTTTCCAGCCGACGAAGGATTCGAAATCAATTGGAGTTACCGGATCGAAGACCTGAATCTAAACTACTCAATGGTGGCCCCTGAGCCGTGGCAGTCCATCGATGAGCAGTGGCTTGGGGCCTTACTGACAGGGAAAAGCAATCGGGCGGTTTTGGATGAACCTTTGCCGGACTGGGTGAATAGCGTCCGACCTGTTTTGCTGGGCTGGCGCCTTGATGCAGCGGTCTATGCCACCCCGCTCGGAGAGCAGACCGCAAACTGTGCCATTCGGCTTCGGTTTTATCTCGATATTGACCTTTGGAATCCCTGGGAAATTCCTATTTCTCTGAATGCGGTGAATGAAGGCAGTCGTCGACCGGTCTGGCGCTGGGTTGTCGAAGGCATGCCGGAGGTCAACCTGATCAATCATTCCTTGGGCGTAGAGACTGGTTTCCAGGCTCTGGACTATGCTTTTAACGAGGCGCGTCCACGCGAAGAGCGCGTTGCCGCCTGGGTTGAAAGTCCGGGAGTCGCAGATGAGATGGAAGCTGGTGTCCGCTGGACTTTGACCGAACCGAATGTGAGGCTGCAGCCGCAGGGCCTGGCGCGTTTGTTGCACCGCTCTTTTCCGGTCCGACCGGCGGACCGTTTGGAACTTAGATTACGCTTTCCAAGCAGGGGCCTCGACTTCAGTCTGGCTCCTTACGATCCTGCTATTCCGCCGCAGTCGCAAAAAGCGGCGGAAGTTTTTTGGCGCTTTAATGGAATTCCTGCTGAAGACTTTTCCCTTCATTTTGACCGCGCGGATCGTCTTCCGAATCCCGTTTACCGCCCCGGAATGAGCCAGGATTTTCGCCGTCACAATACCCAGTTCCGGTTTGAATTTCGAATCGATCCCGACCGAATCAATGCCTGGGTCTATGGTGCGGACCCCCGCCGTGTCGATTGGCCGTGGAACAGACCGCTTTGGGCCGAAAGTCCGTGGACTGCGGCAGATGTCTACTTATTCGATCAACAAGTAATCGATCGCGGCGCAGCCTTGCCGCCAGCCGCTGGATTGGATGTCGGAGCCCTGTTCCGTCCGGTTAAGCTGCCGTTGGAAAGCTTTCGGGACTGGCAGATGCTGCCGACTGATTGGGGTGGTGGACCCGGATTGGGGCATCCTATTGGGGAAGCGGATCAATCTATTCTGAGTCGAAGCTGGTTTGAGTCAGGAGTGGATTCCCGCTACATTTGGATACCCATTAACGCTCTTGGATATGAAGTCTGGGAAGTGGTCATGAATGCACTTGGGTGCGTTGTCGATCCGCAGGATTGGTGGCTGGATTACATCAATCGACGCCTTGCCGATGGGGCGGTATTTAACAGTGTCGCGGAGTTGAGTCAGTCCGGTATGTTGATTGATCCGAGAGAGCCCGCAGATCCATCGCAGATACTGCTGGCAGACAACATCGTCTGGTCACGCCATGGGCGATTTTTCGCGATTCGGCTGGAGGCTCAACTGCGTCGGGAGGACGGTGTGCAGATTCTTCAACGTCGTGAATCCAGCCGTATCCTGGCTTTGAAAGGTAAGGGTGCAAGTCGATGGCTTCGATGACAAGGCTTGCCGGCTTAACAAACAATCTTCTCACCTTCCCATTAGCTCAGGCGGCTCCGCTATCGGGCTAACCAAATGTTCAAGGCGCAACTGTCAGGCGCAGCGATAGCTTCGGGTCGAAGCGTTTGCGCGCGTACTCGGCGATGGCGGCTGGAGTCAGTGAGTCTATGCGGTGGTCCAGGGTCAACCAGTCTTCGATCGGCTTGTTGTAGAGCGCGTTCAGCGTTGCGACCATCCCGCGGGCCCCAGCGTGCTGCAACTGCATACGGCGAGTGACTTTGAGTCGACGTTGGATTTGGGTGAATTTCTCTGGTGGCACACCAACGGTGCAGAGTTCATCAATGACCTCATTAAAGCCGCGGAATACAAGCTCTTCTTTGCCGGGCTGGGTCCCTGCGAATAGATACAGCATGCCGTAGTCTGGGGCCAGTAGGCGAGCTGCGCTGGCGAAATAGGCGAGACTTTGCTTTTCTCGAATAGTCTGGAACATGGGCCCGGACATATCGCTGAGCCACGTTGTTATAAAGTCTCCCATCAGCGTATCCGCTGCACAAATACCGCAGTCGTGGTAGGCTTGGAAGACAACACTTTGCTCCCTCGGCATGTGGTCGATAAGGGCACCGGTCTGCGACGGCGCATTGAAGGCAATCTCTTGTTTATTGAAAGGGTTGTTGGGAAGGGATCCCATGAGGTTCTCGATTTCGGGCAACAAGCGGTCGGGATCAAAGTCACCCGTGACAGTCAACACTGCGTTTTGGGGTACGACCAACTGTTGGTGATGCGCCAGCAACTGTTCACGATTCAGACCCTCGACGGTAAGCGGTTCTCCCAATGGATCGGAACCGAAAGGGTGCTCTCCAAAAAAATTGTGGCGTAAGGATTTGCGACCAAAATCCACAATGTCATCCAGCGATTCGTGCAGAAGGGCCAGCTGGGCCTTTCTCTCCCAGTCGATACTGTCTTCGCGGAAAGCCGGTTCCGTGAGTGCGTCACGGAGCAGTTCCAAGCCTAGACTGGCTTGTTCGGGGAACATTTCGAGTGACAATGCGAAAGTATTGTTGCCCACACTTTCGTTGAAAATACCACCTTCGGTCTCAAGGGTCTCAACCACTTCCTGGGCGGACCTCTTGAGCGTGTCGCGGGTCAGAAGTGTCGCCATCAAATGGGTGATGCCACGGTTTTCGGGAGATTCATAGACAGGACCACCCAGGCCAGCGAAACGAATGTGTACACGTGGCAATTGCCGATCCGGCTGAAACAAGATACGACCACCATGCGGAGCTTTGACCTCTTGAAAAGAAGTCAGCGCGG
>JBJHBN010000255.1:3162-4634 GCA_050485505.1 Opitutales bacterium
TTCTGCGGCGGGCGGAACTTTGAAGGTTCTGCTCCGGTTCCAGGCTAACCGAAGTCAATTGATCGCGAGTTAGGTATTTCCCGATCAGTTGGGTGATCTCCTCTGCTTTTGCTGAGCTGAGCCGCTCCAAATAGCGTCGGGGATAAGAGGGCTCACGGATGATCGCTTCGGCGAGGCCAATACGGCCAGCCATGCCGCTGACACTTTGGCGGGAATTTATCTCTCCGGCAAGAGCGAAGCGCCGCGCTTTGTTCAGGGGCGCCTCGCCAATGCCCGTTTGTGATAAAAAGTTCAGGCGTTCCAGAATGGTTGCTTCGACTTTTTCCTGGAGGCCAGCCTCACAGGCATAATTTATCCAGAACAATCCACAGGCACCCGGGTTCCAGGCCGTCGCTTCTATGTGGTGTACCAGTTTGCGCTCCTCGCGGATCTCGCGTCGCAGAAAGGAACTGTAGCCGGCTCCAAGAACGGCCGCCAAAAGGTCAATCGCAGGAGCATCCGGATGCCGCAGGGAAGGGATTCGAAAGCCCATCCCGCCCCGACAGATTTGGTAGGCACCGCGACTGCGTTGATAGCGGTAGGCCAGTTGGTCCGGCTCCTCCGGAACAGCGACCTGATGCAAAAGTGAGCGCGGAACGGGAGAAAAATACTGGTCGACAGCAGACCGCACTGTGTCTTCATTGACCTTTCCGGTCACTACCAGAACCATGTTTTCGGGCACGTAGCGGGATCGGTAATACCGCCAGAGATCCTCGCGGGAAGTGGCTTCAAACAGTTCGCGGTGGCCGATTACGGGGTATCGGTATGGATGCTGGGTAAAGGCTGTGCGCAATAGGCTGCGGGTCAATTCGCGATCGGGATCGTCGCTGGCCATGTCGATTTCCCGAAGGATTACGCCTTTTTCGCGTTCCGCATCCGCTTCCATTACAGAAGCGTTGAAGACCAGATCTGCCATGAGTTCCAATCCTTGACTCGTCGCCTCGGCGGGAATGTCGAGGTAGTAAACGGTGCGGTCGAAAGCAGTGTATGCATTGACATAGCCTCCCAGTGCCTGGATGGCTTCTGTCAGCTGGTTGCCTGGGCGCTTTTCAGTTCCCTTGAACAGCATGTGCTCGAGGAAGTGGGATAGGCCCGAGCCCAGATTTTGGCCCTCGTGAATGGAGCCTGTGCGCACCCAAACCTGAAGGGAAACGAGCGGGTTTGCGTCCTTTTCTGCGTGAACTACGCTCATACCGTTGTCGAGCGTCCAACGGTTGGGGAGCTGCTGGAAGAGTTTTTCGATCAATTCCGGCCGGTTGGGGTCAGAGGCAGTTGTGCTCATCGTTCGGACTCTGTCTCAGATCCACACGAGCCACCGCGTTGAGGCGCCGATAAGGGGCGGTTTCGTTTTTTTGGCAGGAAAGGTTTATCAAAGTCTTCTACGAAGTCGAAAACATCGACGAAGTCTTCTTTGCGGTCTTCTTCGGTCTTAC
>JBJHBN010000256.1:0-4628 GCA_050485505.1 Opitutales bacterium
GTTGAGGGAAGAGCAATATTGCCGATGCGATCCGCTGGGTGCTGGGTGAACAGAGCGCAAAATCGCTGCGGGCGGGGGCCATGCAGGATGTCATCTTCCAAGGCACGACGACCCGCAAGCCAGTCAACCTCTGCGAAGTCACCCTTGTTTTCGACGAATGCGAAGAGCAGCTGGGAACTAATTTCC
Source organism: Opitutales bacterium (assembly GCA_050485505.1). GTDB lineage: Bacteria > Verrucomicrobiota > Verrucomicrobiia > Opitutales > Oceanipulchritudinaceae > JAFIGG01. The sequence continues at coordinate 187 of JBJHBN010000256.1, forward strand.
ATCAGGTTGAAGTCACTCGCAGGGTTATCCGCGATGGGGGCAGCGATTACTACCTCAACGGTAAGCAATGCCGATTGAAGGACATTCAGCGCCTTTTCCTCGACACCGGGGTGGGTCAGGTCAGCTACTCTTTCATGTTGCAGGGGCAGATCGACCAGGTTCTGTCCTCGAACCCGAGTGAGCGACGCATAATCTTTGAAGAGGCCGCAGGTATTTCCCGCTACAAGGCACAGCGGCGCGAAGCGCTCAACAAACTGGGCCACACCGAAGCCAATCTGGCCCGTATCACTGATGTGATGGAAGAAGTGACCCGTCAGATAGGTTCACTCAAAAGGCAGGCTTCCAAAGCCCTGCGCTATAAACGCATCCGTCGGCGCCTGACGCGCCTGGATCAGGCATGGGGCGCCTGGCGCTGGGCACAATTAAACGGTGAGATGGTCGACAGTGAACGCAAAGCGAATGTGCTGCGTGAGCAAGTCGACAAGCTCGAGCGCGAGTTGGCCAACGCCGAAGCAAGCCTAAGTGGCAAACGCAACCGCCGCAACGACATCAATTATGCCCTGCAGGAACAGCAACAGCAGGTCTTCAACCTTCGCAGCGAGAAAGAAAACGCGCAAAACCGGGCCGAATTTGCGGCAGTGCGCAAAGAAGACCTGAACCGTCGCGAGGATGAGCTCGAAAATGAGATCCAGGAGCTGCAACAGCAGATGAAGATGCTCAAGGAGCGCCTGGCTGGTGAAACTCAGGCCAAGCAAGAGCAGCTCAACCTATTCGGCAATTCGGATGAGGTTTTTCAACAGAAAAGCGCAGAACTGGCGGAGCTCCAGCAACAACTCGGAGCTGCCGAACTGGAGTTATCACGCAGCCGCCAAACCCTGCTGGTCAAAGAGGGTTCCATTGCGCGCCTGCGCTCGAGCTGCACGACTATTGAGGTAGACCTCAAAACCTACGAAAGCCGACATGCCAACCTGATGGAGGAGATCCATCGTTTAAAGGAAGAGGCCGAGCTGCTCGATCAGGATGTTCAGCAGCTCAACCACACCCGTGAGCGACGTTTGCAGGACCGTGAGAAACAGGAAAACCGGTTACAGGAACTCAAGGAAACAGGCGAATCCCTACTGGACGAATTCCGTGACTTGCAACGCCGGATCCAGGAGGGTGACCGGCAGAACGCCGCCTCCCAGGGGCGCATCGGCGTGCTAGAGGGACTGCAGGCAAAGTTTGAAGGATTTTCAGAAGGCGCCCGCGCCATCCTCCAGGGAAAACTGGAGGGCACCATCGAAGCCGAGGGCTATGCCCTGTTCCTGAAACAGGTGCAGGTGGATGCTCGCTGGACGCACGCTATCGAAAGCCTGCTGGGCACCGCCACAGACGGTATTTATCTCAAGGACTTTCGCCGGATTGAGCCGGTTGCACAGAAACTCCGCGACGACAAACTGGGCCGTGCCAGCTTGCTGTTCCAACCGCCGTCGACAAAGGAGCCGAAGCAGTTTATAGGCAAAGACCTGCCAGCCGGGATTCAAGCGGCGCGCTCCGTGGCGCGCTCAAAAAACACGCAAATGGATGCTTTTCTGGCGCGTTACCTCAACGGTTGTTACTTGGCTGAATCCCTCGAGTCCTTTCTCGCATTCTGGTCCGAAAACCCCGATTTCGAATTCGAATGGGTGGTGACCGAGCAACTCGATCTGGTCAGTTCCCGCGGCATGGTTATTTCCGGCAACCGCAAGGGCAAGGACGGCAGTTTCCTCGACCGCGAAAACCAAATCAAGGCCCTGAAAAAGGAACTGCAGAGCCTGGCCGATCAGCAGGAAAAAGCAAAGCTGCAGGCGGAGCAGCTACAGGGCAAAATGGACGCCAACGAGCGTCGACGGGAAGACCAGCGCAAACGGATCGATGAAACCAGGGAAGAGTTGTCGACTATAAGCGCGCAACTTGAAAGCGCCCGCAAGAACCTCGCCCAAAACCAGAGCCTTAACGAAAACAAGCAACGCGATCTGGAAAAACTGGAGCAAAGTCGCGACGATTCCATGAAACGTCTGGAGAAGGCACAGGCGGAGCTTTCGGCCACCGAGACGGACATCGAAAATCAGAAAAAGAAGATCACGGATTGCGAGGAACAGGTAGCTGCGGTTCGGGAACAACGCGAAACCCTGCGTGAAAGCTTCAATGAGGCGCGGCTGGAAATCGCCGAAAAGCGCCAACGGCTGGAACTGCTCGACCGGGGCCTGGAAGAAATTAAGTCCAAAAACGCTGAGGTTGAAAAAACCGTCGCGAAGAGACAGAGCGAAAAGCAGGGATTGCAGGGGCAAAAACGTCAGCTTGACGAAGAGACACAAATTCAGGGTGAGAAGGCTGCCGAAATCGAAGAGCAGCTGAAAACGCTGATGGTCGAACTCGAAAAGAACCGTGTCGCCCTGAAAGCGGTCGAACAGGAAATCGAGACGGTAGAATCCGGCTTTTCACACAAACGCGAAAGCCACGATCAATTGTCGAAAACCCTGAACCAACTGGATGTGCAGGTCGCCCGCCAGCAATCCCAGCTCCAGTTCATCGTCGACGAACTCCAACGCGAATACGAAGTCGAACCCAGTCAGATCGACTGGAAAAACGAACTATGGCAGGCCGGCGAGAGCCTCCCGGACCGCATCAAGGTCGATATTGAAGAGGAATCCCCTGAGGACTTTGAGGATGAAGAAGAACGCCCGGAGCCCAACGAGGAGGAACGGGCGCAACTCGACAATACCGACTGGAAGGAAATCGAAGAGGAAGTGAAAAACCTGCGGGGCCGTATTCAGGCCATGGGACCAGTCAACCTGGTGGCAATCGAGGAATACAAGGAGCTGAAAGAGCGCCATGATTTTCTCAAAAACCAGAGCGAAGACCTTTGGGCTGCCAAGGAAGAGTTGATGCAGGCGATCGACGAGATCAACAACACCAGCTACGAACTCTTCACCAATACCTTCGCCCAGATTCGCAAGAATTTTCAGTACACCTTCACCACCCTATTTGGTGGCGGCAAGGCCGACTTGACCCTGGTGGACAACGAAGACGTACTGGAGTCCGGCATCGACATAACCGCCTCGCCTCCCGGTACCCGCCTGAAAAGCCTCGCATTGCTGAGCGGTGGCCAAAAGACGATGACGGCGGTCGCCCTGCTATTTGCCATCTACATGGTGAAGCCCAGTCCGTTCTGTGTGCTCGATGAAATCGATGCGCCTCTGGACGACGCCAACATCGGCCGATTTACGCACATGCTGGAGCAGTTTCTGGAATTCTCCCAGTTTCTCATCATCACGCACAACAAACGTACGATCAGTGTTGCGGACACCATTTACGGTGCTACGATGCAGGAAAAAGGAGTTTCGAAGATCATCAGTATGCGTTTCAATGCCTCTTCTGGCAAAGCGGAAAAGCTGGAGATCGAAGAAGCACCGGCGACGACAGAGGGATGAGTTCCGATACTAAAACCGACCAGTTTATTGAGCAGATCGCCGATGTCATGCGCGAACAAGGCATGCGCATGACCAAGCCACGCGAGCGCATCCTGCGCGAACTCTTCGAGGCATCCAAACCTCAATCGGCCGAGGAGATTCGCCAAAACGCCGGCTTCGCGCCCTCCGATTTGGTAACCGTCTACCGCAACCTCGAATCCATGCTCTCTCTCGGGCGGGTGCAGCGTATTATCCTCGAAAACGGCACCCAGCTTTTTGAATGGGTCGACGCCGAGCAGCACCATCACCATATCATCTGCCGCCACTGCCATCACACCGAGCCCATCGATTTCTGCGCTGCCAACGAACTGGAGTCTATCGCGCAAAATGCGGGCTTCTCAGAAATCAACCATGTGATAGAAGTTTTCGGCACCTGCAAATCTTGCGATAATAAAACCTCCTCGGAAACGAAATAACCGCGACTCAACAGCCTCCGCTAAAAGATCGGAACACTGACAGTCGTGACGGCCCTTACACTTGCCCAGTCTCACACCTCGTAATCGAGGCACGACTCAAACCTACCGCGTCGAAGCGCTCTCACTGCTCCGCTACACCTCTTAAACGGCCACATTCCGAGGCAAAGCGCAGCCCTTTTCCATTGACCCCAAAGGGCATCCTCCTTCGCATTTATACAATGCACAGGTTTATTCGTCTTTCTGTCCTTTCTATCTGGATTGTGTTCGTGGGATGCTCAAGGTCCGACTCGCCAGTTCCCGATTATGAGCCAACGCCGCAGGAGAAGCGCTTGGCCGAACTTATTGAAGAACGGCTTCAGGTGGCCCCTGATGTGGCCTGGAGCAAGTATCTATCCGGAGATCCTGTGCATGATCCTGAACGTGAGGCTGAGCTGTTGGAAAGTCTGGTCGAACAAGCAGTGTCACATGGCCTCGACACCGCCTTTATCGAAGATTTCTTCGACGCTCAATTCCGTGCCTCCAGACAGTGGCAACG
>JBJHBN010000257.1:0-4627 GCA_050485505.1 Opitutales bacterium
GCCTATACGTGGGCTTGTTCGGTACGGTTTTCGCCCTTATCCTGGTGGTCTTGAACATAGTTGAAGCCAGCTTGATGGCGGCTTACGCGTCGACCCTGTTTGGCATTATTTTTGTCGCCCTGCTGAAGGTTGGCTTTTTGCGTCCGCTGCGGCAACGCCTGATCCTTGAATCGGAAGAAAAGTGAACAAGACCCTGCTGCTCATCATCTGCGATTTCCTCCTGATCAGCATCCTCGCTCTGGTGGATTTCAGGCCGGAAATTTCGGACTTCAATCCGGAAGAGGAACTGTTGAGTTCTTCGGATGCGGATTTGGTCGAAGTCCTGCGCCTGTCGCTGGAATCTGAGGACGCGCGCAACCGCGAATTGGATGCGGCCTTGAATCAGACGCGAACGGAGCTGGAGGACCGCAGCGAGCGCCTGAGTCAAACCGAGCAGGAGCGCGAAGACCTGGCCCGGCAGCGGGCGGAGCTGGAACAGAACCTGACGGGAACGATGCAGGATTTGGAATCCACCCGTGAGCGTCTGAATATGACTGAGGCCGAGCGCGAAGAGGCGGAGGCCTTGCTGCGTCAGCAGCAGCGCGATGCACAGCGACTGCAGCAGGAGCTGCAGGAACGTCTGGCGGCGCTGGATGAAGCGGAAGCGGGTCTACGCGAATACGAGGCGGCTCAATCCGAGTGGCGCGAGCGGGAACGTCGTTTGCAGACAGACCTTGAGGTACGCGAAGCCGAGCGTTCGCTGTTGGAGCAGAACCTGATTGCAGCGAGGGCAGAGGTCGATATGGCACGTCTGGAATCCGAGCGCGCGCAGCAGCGCTCGGAACTGCTGGCCCGCGAAGTGGGGGGGCTCGCGGAAACCTCGACCGCCTTGCGTGAGGAGTTTCGTCAGGCGCAGCCGATGTCGCTCAACGCTATTTTTCGTCGTTTCGAACAGAACCGCGCACTGGTGACTTTTCGCTCGCGGACGGCGGGTGTTCTCGGTGGCCGTGAGCGCGTCGATTCGGCGCAGACGGTCATAGTGGAGTGGGGCGGTCAATTGTTTGCGGTGTTCGAAGCTTCGCGGGCTGGCTTGGGCCGGGACCGCATGGATCGGCTTCAGGAATTCGATGCCCGCATCACTCTTGGCAATCGGACCTTGCAGGTGACGGAGCTGAGTTTTCTGGATGCGGACGGCAATGTGGCGATGGTCAATGTGCCCCGTGAGCAGGTGGAGCAGGCAGGGATTGAACCCTTTGTGCTCGCGCAGGAGCCGCTGCGTTTTCCAGAGGCTGTGTTGATCCATAGCGCCAATGAGGAATACGGTGAATTCAGCATGCGGGTGAGTCCCGGCCGCGAGGATTACCTTTCCATTGAAGGGCGTCTGTTCACCCGTTTGCTAGGCAATTTTGCCCCGACTCAGGGGGACCTGGTCTTTTCCAAAACGGGAGAGTTGATTGGAATTATGGTCGAGTCCGGATCCGCCCGTATCCTGAGCGACTTGACCCCGGGACCTCACTTGCCGGTTGGCAGCGACTTCCGTCGGGAGGCAGCGGCGGAGGCATTGCGGCGCTTAACCCGCTGAGCGGTTTAAGCGCAGTTCAAGCCACTCCCGTTTGAGCATGGCGTAGACCTCTAGGTCTACAAAATGATCATACAGCCACTCGGCCTCGCGTTGGCGGCCTTCATGCTGAAAACCCAGGCGTTTGGCGATCCGGCGACTGGGGGTGTTTTCGGTGGCGCAACGCAGGTAGACGCGGTTCATGTCCTGGCCATCAAAGGCGAAATTGAGGCAGCGTTCGACACTGCGGGTCATCAGGCCCTGTCCGGTATGCGCCTCGCCCAGCCAGTAGCCGAGACTGGTGACCCGGTGGACGCGGTCAAATGCGTGGAAGCCGATGATGCCTGCCAGTTCATCGCGGTGGCAAATGCCCAGACTGAATCCTTCTCCACGCAGGTAACCGGACCAGGAAGTTTCGAGAAAAGGTTTGGAGTCCTCGATGGTCCGGGTTTGGTCTATCCAGGGCAGCCACCTTCGTAGGTATTCGCGGTTTTCGTGGATCAACTGGAACAGCTCCCCGGATCTGGCCGGATGCAACAGTTCCAGCCATAGATCCTCGTCGATTTCAAAGCGAACTGGCCGCATTTCATCCATATTAAAAATCGAGGATGAAGCTGTCGCCCTGCTGCGGGATAGTGACGTCCCAGCCGAACCGTTTGCGGATCAATTCAGCCATGTTTTCCGTTGCACCGGACTCGCCGTGGACAAGAAACACTCGTTCAGGGGCGCGGTTGAATCCCATCAGCCAGGCCAGTATTTCATCGTGATCAGCATGTCCTGAGAACCCCGATATGCTTTCGATACGTGCGTTTACTGGCACATTACCGCCAAACATACGGATCGTTGGCTTGCCTTCCATCAGCGCGCGACCACGGGTTCCCTCGGCTTGATAACCGATGAAGAGCACAGTGTTATCCGGGTTTGGTAGGCGCTCATTGAGGTGGTGCAGAATCCGGCCGCCGGTCACCATGCCGCTAGCAGAGATGACGATGGCACCCCTGCGGACCTTGTTGATCGCGATTGATTCATCCCGGGTTACCGAGAGCTTCAATTTTTCAGGATGGAAAATACGGGTGCCGGCCACGGTTAATTTACGGGCCATCAGATTGAGCTGGGGAACATGGGCTTTGTGCGCACTCAAAGCCTCCACCGCCATCGGCGAGTCCACATACACGGGGACCTTTGGAATCTTGCCGGCTGTTTCCAATTGGCGGATCAGGAATAGCAGGGTTTGAGTACGGCCGACGGCAAATGCCGGAATGACCAGCAGGCCGCCGCGGTCCATGCTCTCGTTGATGACCCGCACCAGTTCGCGAACCGGCTCCGTTTCCTCGTGCAGGCGGTTGCCATAAGTCGATTCCAGGACCAGATAGTCGACATTGTAGACCTGGCTTGGGGGCTGCAGAATGGCATCCAATGGCCGCCCTACGTCGCCGCTGAAAACCAGTTTGCGCTCACCTTGCAGGCGCTGTGATTTGAGATCGAGCATCGCAGATCCCAGAATGTGTCCCGCGTCCCGATACTGTCCCCGGACGTGATCCACCGGGGCAAAGTGTTCGCCGTAATGGACCCCGGATAACAGCGGGATTACGGCCTCCGCATCCTGGCGTGTGAAAAGTGGTTTGGCGGGATGGTGCTTGGAATAGCCCTTCTTGTTCGCCCATTTGGCTTCTTCCTCTTGTAGATGGCCAGTATCTGGCAGTAGGATTTTTGCGAGGTCTGCTGTGGCATGGGTACAGCGGATGTGCCCTTCATAACCCTGCTTTTTCAATTTCGGCAGCAATCCGATGTGATCCACATGCGCATGGGTCAACATAACCTGGTCAATTTCGCTGGGGCTGTAGGGAAAGGCATCCCAGTTCTTCAAACGATGTGCCTTGGGCCCCTGAAAGAGTCCGCAGTCGACGAGCAATTTCTTGCCCCTTGTTTCCAATAAAAAACTGGATCCGGTCACCGTCCCTGCGGCCCCGTAAAAGCTGAGTCGAGTCGTGGTCATCGCCATAGAATTAAAACCAATTTTCACAAAAGGACAAGGGAAAGCAGGATCTCCAACTCACAGTCTCAGCTGTAGCTCGACAATCACACCCGGGCGAAGGTCCAGATCCGGGGGCAGGGATACAAGAAAGGGTAGGGCGCGTTCTTCGGGATCACCGAAAGGGCGTTGGAAAGCGGGTCCAAGGGCTTCGAAATGGGGACCTACCTTCAGCACTTTTGCAGTTGCACTCGGGCGGCGTGTATCGCGGCGAATGACTTCAATCGATGCTCCTTCCGACGGGATTGTTCCAACGGGCATGCGGGCGTAACCGATGATGTAGTCGGCCTCTTGGGCACGGATACGCAGCAAAGGGTCTCCTTCGCGCACAAATTCGCCAGTGCGGCGGATGCGTGACCCCGTTGTGGGATCCAGTAGACTCAGGACGCCTGAGATGGGCGCCCGCAACTCCCAGGGTTGAAGTTCACTTTCCAGCTGACGCAGGCGTGCTTCCTGCCATTGCAGAGTCGCCTGCAGGGTTTCGTCGAGGGCAGTTTCCCCGCTTTCTGCAGAGATGTCGTGGTTTAGAGCAAAGCGTTCCAGAGTCTCAACCAGCTCAAGGACTTCCCTCTCCTCGGCTTCCAGGGCAAGGTATTCGCTGCGGGCCGCATCGTATATCGATTCGGAGACGAATTCGTTTTGGCGGAGGCCTTCCAGTCGTTGAAAGTCCCGTTCAGCGCGGCGCATGCGCACTTGCAGGGAAGCCAGGCGGGCGCGGGCCTCCAGCCAATCCTGATACAAGCTTTGCTGATTGTGCAGGTTGCGCTGGAGGTCGAGAATGGGGTCGATACTGCCAATGCGCGTGAGTGCGATCTCGGCCTGGAGCACCTCCAGGGCTGTTTCCATCTCTTCCGTTGGAACCGTCCGGATGAGACCAATGATATCGCCTGCTTTCACTGGCGTGTAGGGTTCAACCAGTAGTTGTTCGATAACGCCGGACCGGGGTGCGGTGACCTCACTCGTCGAGGCATGGACTTCACCGGACATGGATGAAGGGCTCAACTCCTGATCCCACAGATAGATGACAAAGGCCAGGGCTATTGCAAAGACTAGAACCG
>JBJHBN010000258.1:0-4597 GCA_050485505.1 Opitutales bacterium
GTGTTCGGTTTATCAGTCATGGATACAGGACCAAAAAATTACCGCGTGACCTCGGATTATGAGGTGAGTTACAAAGACCCGCTGCGTTTGCAGGCCGGTGAAACCGTTGAGATCCTGAAGGTGGATGAGCGTTGGCCCGGATGGGCCTGGGTGAAGACGGCGGATGGGCACTTGGGCTGGTTGCCCCTGCGTCTGGTTAAGCCCAAGGGTGCTTCCCAGGTTGTGCTGGCGGCCTTTGACGGAACTGTAATATCCGCTCGTGCGGGTGAGCGCCTGCAGGTGTTGCAGGATGAGGGTGGCTGGTTCTGGTGTCGCAAGGAGGATGGCGAAGAGGGCTGGTTCCCAGCCTTCAGCCTTAGAAAGGAGGAGCTCTGATGCGCAAGTTGAGGCCTCACCGTCGCTGCAGTCCGGTTGAATACGTCAACGCGTTTTGCGAAGCGCGGGGTTCAGCAATCCATGGCCAGGGTATTTTTGCCAGTCGGCGAATGCGCAAGGGCATGCGGGTACTTGAATACATTGGCGAACGCATCGACAAGGAAGAGTCCAATCGCCGTGGTCTGGAGCTGTTCGAAAAATCGAAGAAGTCGGGTGGGGCTTCGGTCTACATTTTTGACGTCAATGAGGATTGGGACCTCGATGGTGACAAACCCTACAATCCGGCCCGCCTGATTAACCATTCCTGCGAGCCGAACTGTGAGATGGTGGACGAGGATAACCGTCTGTTTCTTTATGCGCTGCGTGATATCGAAAAGGGAGAGGAGTTGTCCTTTGATTATGGTTACGACATCGAGCACTACCTTGACCATCCCTGCCGTTGCGGTAAACCGGGTTGTGTGGGCTACATCGTCAGTTCCGCCCAGCGCCCCAAGTTACTGCGCATGCTGCGACGCAAAAAGCAGGGGCGCTCACTGGTCAAAGGAAATTCAGCATGAAGATCGTATCCTGGAATGTGAATGGCCTGCGCTCGGTGCTGGGCAAAGGTTTTGTCGATTACCTCGGGAACGAGTCCCCGGACCTGCTGTGCCTGCAGGAGATCAAGGCGATGCCTGATCAGGTGGAGCCGGACTGGCATGAAGGCTATCAGGTATTCTGGAATTCCGCCGAGCGCCGGGGGTACAGTGGGACGCTGGTGCTGTCGAAGCAGGAACCCATTCGGGTGGAGACTGGTGTCGGCTGTCCAGTCGGAGACGCTGAGGGTCGCGTGCAGACCCTTGAGTTCGAGGACTTCTTCCTGGTCAATGTCTATACTCCGAACGCCAAGGGCGATTTGTCGCGGCTGGATTACAGGACCCAGGTCTGGGATCCGGCTTTCCGCAAGCATGTGGCGGAGTTGAGTGCCCGCAAGGCAGTTGTCTTTTGTGGCGACCTGAATGTCGCCCACACCGAGATCGATCTGGCGAACCCGAAGTCCAATCGCAAAAACGCCGGTTTTACGGACGAAGAGCGCTCCGCCTTCAGCGCTCACCTCGATGCCGGTTTTGTCGATACCTTCCGCATGTTTGAATCGGCCGGAGGGCATTATTCCTGGTGGAGCTACCGTGCTGCTGCCAGGGCTCGGAACGTGGGCTGGAGAATTGATTATGTTTGCGTTTCGGAAGGTGCCCGCGAACGGGTCGGTGATGCCTTTATCCGCCCGCAGGTCATGGGATCCGATCACTGCCCCGTTGGCATTGAGTGGCGCTGAGCCGGGCTTGCCTTCACTGCTTTTGGAAACTTTCCGCTTGGCAGTAGTTAGGGATCCTTGTTTTAACTCGATGCTTATGACAATGCCAGATCGCAAAACCGTTTTGACCTGCGCGCAACCCACGGGGCAGCTGCACCTTGGGAATTATTTCGGGGCGATCCGTAATTGGGCTAACATGATTGACGATTACGAGTGCTTCTTTGGCATTGTTGACCAGCATGCGATAACCATGCCCTACGAACCGGCGGAGCTGCGCAAGAGCACTTACCGGATGGTGGCGGCCTATGTGGCCTGTGGACTGGATCCAGCCAAATGTCACCTGTTTGCGCAGTCGCACATCATTGGACACACCGAGCTTGCCTGGGTTTTGGGCTGCCTGTGTCCCTTGGGGCAGCTGGAGCGCATGACTCAGTACAAGGAAAAATCACAGCGCGAGAATGCCGGCTTTGTCGGCAGTGGGTTGTTGTATTACCCTGTGCTGATGGCGGCCGATATTTTGCTCTATAACGCTGATCGCGTGCCTGTCGGTGAGGACCAGAAGCAGCACCTGGAACTGTGCCGGGACCTGGCCATCAAGTTCAACAATACTTATTCGGAAACCTTCCGGGTGCCGACGGTGGACATACCAAAAACCGGTGCACGTATTCGATCCTTGCAGGATCCCGAGCGCAAGATGTCGAAGTCAGATCCCAATCAGAACGGCTGCGTCTACCTGTTGGATCCCCCGGCTGTCATTCGCAAGAAGATCAAGAGTGCGGTTACGGACAGCGGTAAAGAGGTTCTGGCCCGTGAGGATAAACCCGGCATTTCGAACCTGCTGAACATCTACAGCTCGGCGACAGGGCGTTCGATTGAGGAGCTGGAAGCCGAGAATACGGGTGTCAGCTATGGCGATTTTAAATCCAAGGTCGCGGAGGCCGTTGTCGGGCTGTTGAGCCCCATTCAAGAGCGCTTTGAGGCCATTGTGAACGACAAGGACCAGCTGAATGGCATTCTGGCCGAGGGCGCAAAGGCAGCGCAGAAAGTGGCTTTCAAGACGCTGTCAAAGGTGCACCGCAAAGTCGGTTTTGTAGAGCGCCCGCGCATCTGAGCAAACTTTTGCAGGCCCTTAGCTGAAGGCCTCAAGGAAGTTGTCCTCGGCTTTCGCGGAGCCCACCAGGATTATCTCGTGATCGGACTCGAGCACACGTTCGGCTGGCGGGACGATCTCTGTATCCTCTCCCTTGCGAATGGCGACCAGCAGGCAGCCGGTTTTTTCGCGGATTTCGGATTCCTGAATGGTTTTGCCTTTGAGGGCTGATGGGAGCCGCACCTTGAAGACATTCAGGCCTTCGGCGATCATGAGGATGTCGCCATGGGTGAGGAAATTGAAAATCGCGTTGGCACCCAGTGAGGCGTAGGACATTACAAAGTCCGCTCCGGCCCGGTGCAGGGTTGCCACATTGCGTTCCAGGGTTGCACGGGATATAATCTGGATGTCCGGGCGCAGGCGACGGCAGAAAATCGTCAGGTAGATGTTCATGTCGTCATCCCGCGTTGTGATCAGCACTGTTTTCGCGCGCAGAATGCCGGCCTTGCGAAGGATATGGTGGTCGCTGGCATCGCCAACGATGCAGTGTTCGTCAGCCACGCGTCCGACGGTTTGTTCGATTATCCGGTACTCAATTCCCAGATCGGAGAGCGCTTTGGCTGTAGCCCGGCCGACCCGACCGCCGCCGACAATCATCACTGGAGTCGTCGATATTTTTTCTGAAACGAAGGTTTCGTTAAATGCCTCAATCTGTTTCCTGGAGCCTGCCAACAGCAGGATCATATTGGTTTCAATGCGAGCGTCCGGCTTGGCCGGTTTGAAGGAACCCCGTTCCCACATGCCCACGACCAGCACACCGGTTTCCTGGCGCAGGTTGCATTCGCGCAGAGAACGTCCGATCAGGTTGGTGCCTTTTACATTGGCTTCGGCGATGAGTAGTGGACCGAATTCACCCACCACGTGGGCGCGGGTCGGGGCTCCGTCGGTGCAGCGGGCTAAATGTTGCCCCAGCATTTCGTCGAGGCGTAATACCTGATTGCTGCCGGCCATCTGCAGGATTTCCATGGACGGACCGAGCTTCGCGATGGCTGTGATGGGAACTTTGCGGCATTCCTGTCGGGCCGTGAATACCGCGTTGGTGTTGGGGATATCCAAATCCGTCGCCGCCACCAGGGCGGCTTTATCAACATGCGCATTGCGCCAGGTTTCCGGATCGTTGGTGGAGCCGACGATGACCTTGTAGCCCTCGTCGTGAAGTTTGAGGGCCCGTTCCAAATTGTTTTCGAGAATGACGTAGCTGTAGTGATACTGTGCCAACTTTCGGACTAGCATCGCGCTGGTAGCATCGTAGTGGGTCAGGATTACGTGATCGCTTGTTGAATCCGATAACTTTTTGGGGGCGCGCGCTGCCGATTGAGCAGCCATCCAAGGAGCGTAGAAGAACTCGATGAAAGTAAACGGAAGCAATACCAACATGAAAACAAGACCACTCATCAGGACCACTGCTGAAAAGACCCGACCTATGTCTGATTGGAAGACGATGTCGCCAAATCCCAACGTCGTCATCACGGTCAAGGTCCAGTAGACTCCGCTGAATAGGGTGTGATCCTGGCCTTCCCACACCATCAGGAAATGAAAAACCGTGGTATAGAAGGCGATGAGGCAAGTCAGGATCAGGACAAACTTGAGCAGTGCACGAATGTTGCGGTGCTGGCTGGGCTGTCGACGCACGACCTCGCCGATGAAAGCAGGAATCGCTTTGATCATAATGCGGTTTGAATGCGGTTGAACAGTAACCGGTAGGTGAGCCGGACAACTGCTTTGGCATTTTTATAGAAAGCCATTGCGGGGTATGATGGATGAATGCCTCCCCGGCTCAATCA
>JBJHBN010000259.1:0-4591 GCA_050485505.1 Opitutales bacterium
TCCCCAGAGTCAATCAGGTGGCGGTGGAAAGCGGCAGCCTTTTCCCATCCAGAAGCCGATAACCGAGCATTTCGTGAACTCAGGGCAAGGCCGTTGACGTCTCGCACCGTTGGGCAGGCAACCATTTCAACAGGCAGAAAAAAGGCTTCAACCATGCCCTTGACCAGTTGCAGTTGCTGCCAGTCCTTTTCACCGAAATACGCCTTCTGGGGTCGCAGCAGCAGGAACAACTTGAGCACCACAGTCAATACCCCGTCAAAATGTCCTGGACGGTGGGCGCCCTCCAATTTCAGGGCTTCTTGTTTCTCTGTAACCCGGTAACGGTAGTCATCCGGATACATAAGTGCGCGTGTGGGCATGAACACCGCATCCGCACCGAGTTCGCGGCAAAGTTGCAGGTCTGCCTCTGTTTCAATCGGGTAAGCCGCAAAATCGCCGCCATCATTGAACTGGGTCGGATTGACAAAGATGCTAACCACCACCTGATCGCACTCCCGCCGGGCTTGCTCAACCAAAGCTCCATGCCCGGCATGCAAGGCCCCCATCGTGGGCACAAAGCCTATGGACTCTGTGGAGTGCAGATTTCGCCAGGATTGCACCGCCTGAATGTCCTTCAGGAGCTCCATCACTCAAATGACTCCTTTTTGTTCGGGAAATCGCCGCTGTCGACCGCGTCCGCATAAGCGTCCAAGGCCTGGCGGATGTCTCCGAAACCATTGCTAAAAGTCCGGACAAAACGCGGGCTGAAATCCTTCTGCATGCCCAGCAGGTCCTGCCAGACCAACACCTGACCGGAACAACCGGCCCCTGACCCAATGCCAATGGTTGGAATACTCAACGCATCTGTCAGGCGGCTAGCGACCTCAGCTGGAACGCATTCCAAAACAATTGCAAAAGAGCCGACTGCTTCAAGCATACGCGCTTCCTCCAATAGGCGTTCCCCAGCTTCTACTCCGCGCCCCTGCACCCGATAACCGCCCAGTTGATTGACCGACTGTGGAATCAAACCCAGATGCCCCATCACCGGAATTCCACTTTCGACGAGGTGCTGAACTGTTTCAACGTGCCCGGATGCCCCTTCCAGTTTGATCGCGCTGGCTCCAGCCTTCATCAGTACATCCACTGCGTCCAAGGCCTCTCGCATTCCTTTGCGGTGCCAGGGAAAAGGCAAATCTGTAACGATAAAGGCATTCGGACCAAGCCCTCTGCGGACGGCTGCTGTGTGTGTGGCCATCATGTCAAGACCAGCCATCAAAGTCGAGTCGTGGCCATGGACCACCATGGCAACGCTGTCGCCGACCAAAACAGCATCGACTTTACTCGCTGCAAGTATCTTCGCGCTGGCAGCGTCGTAACACGTGACCATACTCAACTTTCGACCGGCGGAAACCCGGTTCGCAAAGTCGGTGACCCGCTTCACTAAACCCCTTTTCTCAGGTACCTGTCCCATGGATCAAGTCCTCCTAAATAATATATTAATTTGAATGCGCCGGTAGCTGCTCAGAGAGTCAACGTCGACTGGAAAAGCTAGGTACTATGGTGCCTTTTTTTTTCGAAATCAAGATTCTTCCTCAGACCACTTCTGATACTGACGGACGAGGTCTTCCATTGCCGACTCCTGCTCCTCACTGAGCTGCGCCTGCTCCTTAAGAGAAAGCAGCTCTGGAACGGCCTCCTTGTAACTGCCATTCTGGATCAATTCCATCGTACGGCTGAGCGCACCCTCAGGCGCTGAGCCATCCAGCTCCTCCTTTAATACATACACATCGACCAAGCTCTTGGCTTCCTTGAACAGAGACATTTGCTGCGACGTCAGGCGCAGTCCTCCAAGTCGCTCCATATGATTCAGTGCGTCCAGCGACTCTCCCGCATTCAGCGAAGACAAAGCCTCGGCGACAACGCGGGTCTGCTGCTGATCCCGCCAACCGAATGAACCGGCCAATTCGCGTACCTTTTCGATCGCCTGTGAAGCTAAACCGTTCTCCTCTCCAGCCTCGGTGTAGCTTCGGGCGGCATCGCGGATGCCGTCTATCGTTATTTGAGCGCCGACCAAGGCCGGAAAAAGAAATGCTGAAAGGATG
Organism: Opitutales bacterium; assembly: GCA_050485505.1. Classification (GTDB taxonomy): domain Bacteria; phylum Verrucomicrobiota; class Verrucomicrobiia; order Opitutales; family Oceanipulchritudinaceae; genus JAFIGG01. Next base: position 2,082 of record JBJHBN010000259.1, read on the forward strand.
AGCAAGGGGATGCACTTAATTATTCTCATAGGATCCAATTTAGCCCCGATTGGACTGATCTGCAACGGATAAATGCCAATGGCACGAATGCATCATAAATTTTACTTGATTTACCCAAACTATCGGGAATGTTTTATGCTATGGTAAAAATTAATACCCCTACCTTGATTTACGCCGTTATCTTCCTCGCTGTATCTGTATTAGCCGGCTGCCAGACAGATGCCTTTCGAACATCGGCAACGGTTGTAGGCAGTCAAACTGGAGAAGCTTCAACCGAAGCCGTCACACTTCAATGGTCCGGCCACAATCTGCAGTTAGGGCTAAATCCTGGCGAATGGCGATCCACGAAAAAGCCGGATCGATACGATCCTGATTCAAGCGATCATCAGGAGTTGCTCAGCCTGGAGCACCGGGAGTCCGGCTACCATTTCACCATCACCGCTGCCAGCCCCGGATTCGATATTCTGCGAACTATGGAGGAAATCCATCAGCACCAGAAGGAAATCGGCGATTACGAATTCGACTCCCAAACCTACAGGGAAATCAATGGAATTCCCTTCATGGTGCTGCAGGAACGCAACACCGGAACGGGCACCCGTGCCATTCAGTATCTGACCACTTATCAGGGCTTGGCAATTCGCACATGGACGTCATCTGAAGACAGCACCGAATCAGACTACGACGATCTGCAGCGCTTTGCTGATCGATTCAACGCAAGTCTGGAGTTGATAGATCCCGATCGAGCTTACTTTTCAAAGAACGCAAAAGTGATCAAAAGCCACGACAGCCCTTACGGCTATCGCTTTCACTCACCACGGGTTCCTTATGTTCAGATCGATAGCCCCTGGGATCCACCGTCTTTGGCCGAACTCTTCTTGCGGGTGCCTCCACAGGGCTCCGTACTAAGCGTTATTCCGTTCAAGTTGCCTGATGCCAACCTTCGCATCGACGCCCTCGCCCATGCGATGTCATTCGCGATCAATCAAAACTTTGTCCAGCACGGCAATTCTGAGCATCGCCTGATTCAATCCTACCCGTACCCGATCAGCGAATATCGAATGCATCAGGAATCCCAGAACTCGCATCTATACCGAGTTTACCGAATCGTCAGGACTGCCGATTCAGCTATCCTCATGCTCAAGGTCATGCAGAGCGACCGGATGGATACAGCTTTTGACAGCCTAGCCGATCACTTTGAATTTAACCCTGAGGATTTTACAGCACCCGAAAGAGAAGACGACCCCGAAAGAGAGGCCAAAGAGGCTCGTTTTCTCGCTGGCCTCGGCAACTATTTCGTACAAAGAGGAAATGCCCGACGAGGATTGGATTACCTCTCACAAGCCTACGAGGTTTTGCAAGACGATGAGGAGATACTGATTCTCTACGCCTCAGGCCTTTCAATGAACCAACGCTTTGAGGCCCTAAGGGACCTGATGACCGAAGCCCGGTCGAGCTTCCCGGACAACCGTCTGATTGATCGTTTTCTCGGATTGGCGCTTTACCAAACAGGCGAACCAGAGGCTGCCGGCGAAGCCTACCGTCGTCTGTTTGCTTCCGGGTTCATGGTGGATGTGCTGATCGACGAACACTTCAACGGAATGATCGAAGCGGGCATGGCACCCATAGCTCTGGAAGAGGCTCAGACACTGATGGAAGCCAGGCAAAACCCACGCGTTTCGCTTTGGTATGGAATCGCTCTGGCCCGTTCCGGGGCGGTGGACGAAGCTATTGAGCACCTCAAAACACTCCCTCCGGAGGCAATGGCCGACACAGCTGTCGGCGGCACTCTTCTCAACCTCAAGCTGGAACAGCAGCAGTTTGCTGAAGCCGTAGCCCTTGCCGAGCGCCTTTTCGAAGAAACGGGCAACGCGGAATACCTCCTGCACCAAGGTGTCGGCCTAATGGCCCTGAATCAATACCTGCCCGCTCAAGAGCTTATTCAGGAAGCCATTCGGATCAGCCCCTCCCATCCGCACGCCCGGGGACTGCTGAACCACGTTGAAACACTGCTGGGCCATTCCGATCCTTCTCTCTACAATGACCCGATCGAACCGGTTGCCCTCGATCCAAAAATCGAGTCGCTGATAGCGAGACACTCCGAAGTCAAACCTACGGCCTACGGCGCGGTCATGAGCTACATTGGGGCCGCAATCGCTTTTGAACGTGATCAGGGATATCGTCGGTCCGAATACCGCCGGGTTTACGTTCAATCGGAAACCTTGCTGACGGGCTTCAAGGGGTTTCACGTCACTTTCAACCCGCTGCATGAAAGTGTCTATGTGAACTCCCTCAAGGTCTACGATGCCGAAGGCAAGCTCGTCGCCGAAGGCGATCCGCGTAGTTACTACCTTTCGGACCGGGGAGCGGACAATGTGATCGACCAGTCCCGCACCCTGCACATTACCATACCAGGCCTAACCGTTGGTGGTTCCTACGAATTGCTCTTCACCCGCAAAAGCAACTACAACAAAAACCTACCATCCATCCATTACTGCTTCACTGGTCAAATC
>JBJHBN010000260.1:0-4571 GCA_050485505.1 Opitutales bacterium
GCTTTCGTAAGCATTGACCTTTATGCGATTTTCAGCAGCGTCTTCGTGCGCAGTGGTCTGTGTCGTGCCGTCGATCGTTGCGTTCACGAGGGCATCCACGCCGCGCACGATCATGTTTTCGATCTGCGCAAGCTGGTTCGGAATATCGTCTTCTGCGTACTGAAGGTCGGTACGATAACCGGCAGCTTCAAACTGCTCGACCATCGACTGACCATCGGAAATCCAGCGTGCCGACGACTGAGTTGGCATGGAAATGCCGACAAAACCTGCGTCCTGCGAAACGGCAGGTACGGCTGTAAGGGCCGTCGAAACGACCAGGGCGCCTGCGCCCAGAAGAATGGCTTTCATGTAGTCTCTCCCTAAAACAATTGTCGCGTTTTTTCGCGAAGCTCACCCACGCCGGAGACTGCTCCTCCCGGCGCCCGAAGCACATTTGCATATAGTATTATTTATTGTAAAGCGGCAATTGGAAAGCAAGGTCCGATTTTATCGGACCACTTGTGGAAGCACCGCCAGCTCGGGCGAAATCACCTCTATTCGTTGGGCTTGAGAGCCTCATAGGCTCGGTCGACGCCGCTCTGGATCGCCTGCCGCATCGCGACGCGCGCAACGTCTGCTTCCTGCTCGACGATTGCCTCGGCAATATTGCGATGCAATCTCACGGCACGATCAAAGGCAGCGCCCCCCTCTACAGGAGAACTGATGGTGAAGGATGCTGTGAGGGCCACTTCAACTACTGCACTGAGCGACACCATGAACGGGTTGCCCGACGCGGCGGCTACGACACGATGAAACTCCAGGTCGTTCTGGGCGAACTCTTGTGCTGTCTGCCCATCCTCGGCCATCTTGTCTGCCCAGTAAATCAAGGCATCGGCCTGTTTGGGCGTTCTGCGCCGTGCAGCGAGCGCCGCAGCCTCAGGCTCAACTGCCATGCGCACTTCGGCAAGACGGGTCAGCAGATCCAGCGTGACACCGGCTTCGAGATACCAGGAGAGCACATCGCTATCGAACATGTTCCACTGCGCCCGTGGCAGAACCCGCAGCACAACGCTCAGGCCTTCACTGGTCGGCAACCAGGAAATACGGAACTCCACACCCTCACGCACGATCCGCCCATCCTGAGGTCGACCATCTTCTTCGAAGCGCAAACCTGCCTGGGCCTGCAGCGAAGCCAGCACCCGACGCCCCGACGCCGCATCCAGCTCCGCAACCCGCTCCATCCCCTGCGCCCGTCTCTCCCGGACCGTCAAAAAACCTCCACCCAACTCCATGTGCAGGTCCGAAGCCCCACGCAGAAAGGCACCCTCCAAAAAAGCATCCAAGTCAAACATAACGTTTTTTAGAATAAGTAATTAGCAAGGTGTCGATGCTAATTGGTGCCAGGCACCACTAATTCCCGTAGCATCTGCCTTCAGGCTAAGGACCCAGGGCTTTGGCCCTGCGCATTGGTCCTGGTCCCGACGCTGAAGCGAAGGGCTTCCTTTACGATGGCAACGACACTGACAGCAGCCGTCTCGACTCGCAGAACGTTTTCACCCAAGGTGAAGAACCGACAGGCTTCGCGCAATCGAGCATACTCAGCCTCAGAAAAATCCCCCTCGGGGCCTATGTACAAATCGATGCCCTCACGCAGGCGTGCCGACTCCTGCTGCAAGGTATTCCAGAGTAGGTCGGATCCCGGTTGTAGGGCAGCGCAAATGCGCAGGCGGTCGGGAGCAGCGGATGCCAGGGCGGAGTCCAGGGACTGGGTTTCGTGGAGTTGTGGTAGATTCAGGTTTCCGGACTGCTTCATCGCCTCTACCAGAATCTGCTGCCACCGCTCGCGGCGGGAGGCGTCCTCCGTTTTTGCCACGGCCGGATCCGCATGATCCGTCATCAGAGGCAGAATGTCCGTAACCCCCAGTTCAACGCATTTGGCCAACAAGGCCTCGAAGACCTTCGGCTTGGGAAAGGCCAGGCAGAGCCGGACAGGAGTCCGTTCCAGCGAACTCCTGGACACGGATTCCAGACGCAGTGATACCCTTTTGCCGGCGACTTCGTCGATCCGGGCGATTGCGGAGCCGCCTTTGCCATCGAGCAATTCGACGGCATCTCCCAAACGGGCCCGCCGCACCCGGACAAGGTGGTGGCTTTCCTCTCTTGATAAGGAAAACACCAAACCTTCGTCCGGAAACGATTCCGGATAAAAGACTCTAAGCATAAAAACTCAGCCCGCACGGCGGGGTTCGCCGACCGCTCAGCCCAAGGCGTAGGGCGGCAATTGCTTGTCCACCTTGTTCAGCGACAGGCGAATGTAAGCGGGAACCCCATTTTCGCGCGGAACCACCACTTCACCCTGAATAAGGGGAGTTGCATACTTCACAAACTTGTGATTCAGGCTGACACCGTCGGGATTCACCCAATCGGCCGGCAAGTGTTTGACACCATTGGCCACCTCGCTGAGATCCGCCAGACCCGTCTCGCAGGAATACTGGTCGCCGTCACCACGAATCAAAGTCACCATCTTGTCGGTTACTCCCGCAATCGCCGCACGCACCGCCGCCTGGCCGGCCTGGTAAGCTTCGTTGTTATCAGTCTGCGAAGCATTGGTCGCTGCCGCACGCTGAGCGTGACCGAGACGTACCGAACGGGTTTTGATGCCGTCGATGTGCTGATCGATCAAGCCCTTCAAATAATCACCTGCCCCACCCAGCTGGGAATGCCCGAAGCTGTCTGTGGTACCACTGGAGGTGGAAACGTAATTGCCATTTTCGTCGACCAAGCCTTCACCCACCACAATCAGGGCATATTTTTCGGTCTTCAATACCTCGGCCACATCGTCGAGAAACTTATTTGCGTCGAAGGCCACTTCCGGCAGGTAAATCAAGTGAGGTGGATCTTTCGGGAAATCGCGGCGTTTCGCCAGCGAAGCACCGGCAGCGATCCAGCCGGCATTGCGGCCCATCACTTCGAGGATGTAGACCATGTCGTGCTGCGCCATGGCCTGCGCATCACAGGCGAGGTCGCGCACGGTGGTGGCGACATTCTTAATCACCGAGCCGTAGCCCGGAGTGTGATCGGTGAGCACCAGATCGTTGTCGACCGTTTTGGGAATGCCAATTACGCGCATTTCCCAATCGTTCGCGGCCGCCGTCTTGGAAATCTTGTCGGCCGTATCCTGCGAATCGTTGCCGCCAATATAGAAGAAATAGCGGATATTGTGAGCCTTGAAAACATCGATCACGCGGGAAAAATCACCATCCTTGCGCATTTTGTAGCGACAGGTGCCCAGGGCGGAAGAAGGCGTGTAGCGCAGCCCGCGGATGGTCTGCTGAGACTGCTCCGCGAGGTCGATCAATTCTTCCTGAAGAATCCCTTGGATTCCGTTGAGGCCCCCGTAGATTTCTTCAACGCATTCGTGGTTGAGTGCTTCATCAATCACACCAGCGAGGCTGGCGTTGATAACTGCAGTTGGGCCGCCGCTTTGGGCGACCAGGACGTTGCCGGTAAGTTCTGCTGACATGGGAATCTTTGAAAAGAAGGGAGTTAAAAGGAGCAAGCTGGAAGCTTTGAAAATGCTTGGCAAACTAAAAACCGAATCCAAGTAGCCTTCATCCCAAGCAATTCAGAATCGACCAAAGCCCAAACTCCTGCTCTGGTTTCTATATGAAAGTCCTGTCGCTCTTCGCACTACCCTGTCTTCTGATCGTATCCTGCGTCACACCGGAGAGGGACGCCGAAGTCATAGATGCACCTTATTCATTCCTTCTGGAGAGACTCCAGCCTGAGCAGCGGGAAGCCTATATAAAGCAATGGAGTCATGTTCCTATCCCAGTCAGCATGAAAGTGGTCCAATATGAGCCAATTCGTAAGCGCCTCGAAGCATTGGGTCTATTGGATGAGTCCCTAACCGTAATTGTTGCGTTTAGGCTAGACCGCCAAGGTAATGTAGCAGAGGCATACATCGCTGAAAATCCCGTCAGCGAACTCGACGATGGCACTATTGAGCGAGTAATTCTAGAAACCGTCGAACAATGGAAATTCGCCCGCCCAGCGCCAATGTCACAATCCGACTTCATCACTCGCACCTTTCATCAGCCGATCGTCTTTTAGGATAGATAGCGGTATTCCGGCTACACGCAAAGGCCCTGCGTTCGGCCTGAAGGCCGGGCTCCAACACCCACGGATCAAACGTTGGAGCACAGGTTTACAGCGTGAACTCCCGCCAATTCTTTACCGTAAATCCCCGGATTTGTGGCCCTGCGCGGGGCCGTTGCTTCACTTGGAGCCATGAAGCGCTCACTGATTTCCTCTCTCGCTGTAACTCTGCTGGTCGCTAAAGGCAGCTTGACTTTCGCTATTGCTGCAGACAGCCAGCGCCTGTATCCGGCGGATGTTGCGGCCTACAACGCACTGACCGCCATTCCCGACTATTTCGATGTTCCGGTAGTGCATGAGAAATTCACTCTGACCCCGGACCTGATCCGGCCTCGGAGCCATGGGCCGTCCTGGGTGCGGTTCGAGGATGTGGACTTCGACAAGGGATTCAAATACCTGCGGACACGCTACTCTGTCGACTCCGACATGGGCCG
>JBJHBN010000261.1:0-4551 GCA_050485505.1 Opitutales bacterium
GCGGGTTGATTACGATTGCGTACGGATTGAGAACGATTGTCTGAAGTTGAAAATTCTGCCAGAAATCGGCGGACGAATTTTCCTGGGTCAGGACAAATTGAATGGCAATTATGACTTCTTTTACCGACAGGATGTCATCAAGCCGGCCTTGGTCGGTTTGGCGGGACCCTGGATCTCCGGTGGGGTTGAATTCAATTGGCCGCAGCATCATCGACCATCGACCTTTATGCCCGCCGATTGCTGGATCGAGCGGGCCGCCGACGGCAGTGTCATTGTCTGGCTCTCCGAGCACGATCCAATATCGCGAATGAAAGGCATGCACGGCATTCGGATTAGTCCGGGCAGTTCGCGCATTGAATTGATTGGCCGCCTCTACAACCGAACCCCGATTACCCAGACCTTTTTGTGGTGGGCCAATGTCGCGGCGCGGGTGCATGCGGACTATCAGAGCTTCTTTCCTGAGGATGTCACCTATGTCGCAGATCACGCTGTGCGGGCAATGACCCGTTTCCCGCAGGCCGATGGCGCGTATTACGGAATCGACTACAGCAAGCGTCCCGGGGCAGAGGACCTGAGCTGGTATCGGAATATTCCCGTGCCCACCAGTTACATGGTCTGTGAGACTGCATTTGATTTCTTCGGAGGATACGATTTCCGTGCGAACGGAGGCTTTGTGCATGTGGCTGACAAGCACATCGCTCCCGGGAAGAAACAGTGGACCTGGGGCAATGAAGCCTTCGGCCGTGCCTGGGATCGCGAATTGAGCGACGAAGGAGGCCCCTATATTGAACTCATGGCCGGTGTCTATACGGACAACCAGCCGGACTTCAGTTACTTGCTTCCCGGTGAAACCAAAACCTTCAGTCAGTGCTGGTGGCCTTACCAAGGTTTGGGGCCCGTGCAGAACGCAACCGATAACTGCGCACTGCGCCTGGTGGTGGATGAACAGAGGCAGATTGAGTGGGGCATGGCGGTTTCAGAGCCGATGGAGAACCTTGTCGTTGTTCTCAAAGACAACGGTCGGGTGCTTGCGCAGGCCAAGGTTAGCTTGAATCCAGGCGAGGTCTGGAGAGGCGAGGCGCTTCGGTTTAAAGGTGAGCACCCTTCATCGCTATACCTTGCCGTCTACAGTGAGGACGGCAAGTGCTGGATTGATTTCCGGCCAGTGGACCGTTCCCGTTTGGAACGCAATAGGGACGTGGCGGTGGCTGCCCCGAGGCTTGAGGATGTTCATTCGGAGGTAGAGCTTTACCTCATCGGCGAACACCTTGAACTTTACCGGCATCCAACCCGCAAGGCGGACGATTACTGGCGCAAGGCGCTCGAAAACGACCCGGATGACATCCGTTGCAATACAGCGCTGGGGCGTAAATTGCTGTCGCGGGGTTGTTTTGCCGGCGCGGCCGCGCATTTGCGCCGGGCGGTGAACCGACTTACGGGGCGTCATCCCAATCCGGAAACCGGTGAGGCCCATTATTTTCTGGGCCTGTCCTTGAAGTATCTCGATCGGGTCGAAGAGGCTTATCTGTATTTTGCCAAGGCGACCTGGAACTACGCCTGGCGCAGTGCCGCGCATTACCAATTGGCGGTGCTTGACACTCGCGAGGGACGTTATTCGCAGGCAATGCGGCATTCGCAGGCGGCCATTGATGCCGACGCGGACAACCACAAGGCCATCGTTTTGCGCGCCATTCAGTTGCGCCGACGCGAACAAACAGAGGAAGCCCGGCGGTTGTTGGCTGATCTGCTGGCCAAGGACCCCCTGGATCACTGGGCGCATTGCGAGCTACGTTTTTTCAACAATGAGTTGGGCGATGCTCTGAAACTCTGCCGCAACGATGCCCAGACGGTGATTGATGTGGTCCTCGATTATGTGGATGTCGGATGCATAGAGGAAGGCATCCGTTTATTGGAGGTGCATGATTTCAGTCCAAGACCTGAGCAGGCCGTGCCGAATCCCCTGTCGAAGTCGCTCAGCACTGATTATCTGGCGGCTTGGTTGTACCATCTGGAGGGTGACCACGAGCGCTCGCGGTCACGCCTTCATACCGCCTCTACGGCGAGCAGTGATTACTTTTTTCCAAGCCGTTTGGAGGAATTGAAAATTCTTGAGTGGGCGGTTATCGTGAATCCGCAGGACCGCAATGCTCACTATGGGCTTGGCAATTACTGTGCCGACAAACGCCGTCACATTTCTGCCATCACACACTGGGAGGCGGCTGTGCATGCCGACCCCTCCTTTGCCCGAGGCTACCGTAACCTCGGCCAGGCCTATTGGAATTATGGTGAGGACCGACTCAAAGCCCGTTCCTCCTACCAGAGTGCAGTGAGGCTGGATCCGCGGGACGCGCGGATTTTCTACGAATACGATCAGTTGCGAAAAAAACTGAATGAAAACCCTGCGGACCGCCTGTCAACTTTTCGCAATCATCTGGATCTGGTGGCTCAGCGCGACGATGCGGCAGTTGAATTTGCTTGCTTGCTCAACCTCAATGGGGCGGATGCAGAAGCCCTCAACTGGCTTGAAAACCGTGCCTTTCACCCCTGGGAAGGCGGTGAAGGCAAAGTGCTGCGTCAGTATGCGGCGTCATGCCTCGCTTTAGGGGAGGCGCAGTTGTCAGGGAATCCTGCTTCGGCGCTCAAGTGTTTCGAAAAAGCCCTAAATCCGCCGGAGAATTTGGGCGAGCAGTATCATCCGTTGCAGGCAAAGGCCGATATCTATTATTGGATTGGTCGTGCCCGGGACTTGCTGGGCCAAGCTCAGGAGGCTGCGGAATGGTACCGCAGGGCCGCATCTGAGAGCGGAGACTTCGAAGGTATGGAGGTGCGCGAACACAGCGTTCTCAGTTACTACCGAGGTGCCGCGCTTAGGCGACTCGGTGAGGATCGGCAAGCCGAGACTCTGTTTAAGGAGATTCAGGCTTTTGCGCAGAAACTGATGGAGAGCGAGGCCCGCATTGATTATTTTGCGACCTCGCTGCCGAATCTGCTGGTTTTTGATGAGGATTTACAGCGCAGTCAGAAATTTGAAGCTCAGCTGCTGACGGCTTATTCCCTGTGGGGTCTCAGCGATCCGGAGGGTTCCGCCCAAGCCCTTCAGCAGGCCATATTGCTGAACGGTCATGATAGCCGAACCCAGACACTTCAGCGTTGGTTGAAGGCGTAAGAAGGGTGTTTAAGGGACTGTCCTGTGGCTACAAATGCCGTATTTCACTTTTCAAATGGACAGGGATGCGTAGGATAGGCAGTTTTTGGTCCTTTAGATTATGATTTCAAAGATACTCAAGCGCTTCTCCGGGGGGCACAACCGCCGTTTTATTAAACGGGCCCGCCCGATCGTGGAGCAGATCAATTCGATTGAGCGCGAATACCAGAAGTTGTCTGACGAAGAATTGCAGGCAAAAACGGAGGTGTTCAATCCGCGCCTGCAGAGCGCTGAGACCGTGGACGACCTGCTTCCCGAGGCCTATGCGGCGGCCAAGAACGCAGCCCGTCGCCTTTGCGGTCGCGACATCGAGTATGCTGGCACCAAGGATGTTTGGAATATGGTGCACTACGATGTTCAGCTTATTGGCGGGATGGCACTGCACCAGAATGCCATCGCCGAGATGGCGACGGGTGAGGGAAAGACGCTGGTGGCGACCCTGCCGTTGTATCTCAACGCACTCACCGGTCGCGGAGCCCAGCTGGTGACCGTCAATGAATATCTGGCTCAGCGGGATTCCGAATGGATGGGTCATTTGTTTCGCTTTCTCGGATTAACAGTGGGTGTGATCAAGGGCGGCCACCAGCAGACGCCGGAGGAAAAGCGCGCGGCCTACAACTGTGACATTACCTACGGCACGGCCAGCGAGTTTGGCTTTGATTATCTGCGCGACAATGGCATGGCGACGACCAAGGAATCGCTGGTGCAGCGTGACCACTATTTCTGTATCATTGATGAGGTGGATTCGATTCTGATTGATGAAGCCCGTACGCCCTTGATCATTTCCGGGCCGGTCCCTACGGACAATTCAGCACCCTTTCTGGAACTGCGCCCGGTGGTCGAAAAAGTGGTCAAAAGTCAGGTTCAGCTGTGTAACCGCATGGCGAGCGAGGCAAAATCTATTCTTGAAAGCGATGCTACTGGTGATGCGCGAACTGAAGGCCTTGAGCGCATGCTGCAGGTGAAGAGCGGCATGCCGAAGAACAAGACGCTTTTGCGCTTGCTGGAGGATGGCAAAATCCGCAAGGAGTTTGACGCCTTTGACCTCGAAATGTCGGCCGACTACAATAAGAAGCGCCGCTTTGCCCTGAGGGAGGAACTCTACTACTCAATCGACGAAAAGCAGCGCAGCTCGGACCTTTCGGACAAGGGTCGGGCACTGTTGCGGCCGGACAACCCAGATGCCTTCGTGTTGCCGGACCTGCCGACCCGTTACATGGAGATCGACAACCGCAGCGAGCTCGAACCAAAGGAAAAAGCCCGTCTCAAGGCGGAGGCCCAAACTGAATTTGAGCGCACCAGCGAAGAGATCCACGTGATCAGCCAGCTGCTGCGGGCCTACAGTC